>JBAXVQ010000004.1:0-58541 GCA_037128935.1 bacterium
GGGGAGGGGTGGGAGTGGAATTTGCATATCAGCAATCATTTCCATCCGAACAGAGTCAACAGATGATTTTGCAGTCATCTGCATAATGCGATTGTAGAAGTTATTACTAAAATAAAGGAAAAGAAAATACCCACTTATATGCTTAGAAAAATCGCTTATCTTATAAACTCTTTGATGAATATCGAATTTCCCATTGACGTAATGAAATACTTTTCCCGTTCCTACACCATCTCCTGCTGTTAAAACAGACTCTCCATCATGAGAATAAGAATTAATTCTTTCAATTGTCTGCGAACGAACAAAAAAGGGAAATTTACCCTCTGGAATCCTATCTTGGGTGTTTTTCTTGCCTGTAGAAATTGATGCAATGTTTCTTATTAAATCAACTTCCCAATCTTCAGGAATAATGCCAACTTCAGTTTGTTTGAAGCCTTCAGGGATTGTATTTGTAGTGTTGGTCATGTTTGTTGGGGGCTCCTTGTGTTTGTGCTTCTGCGTCCCCCGCGCACCTGCTCTCGCGGAACTAGGGGGGGAATTCAATCTTCTGAATCTGGATTTACTTGATTATAGGATTAACAGGATGAAAACAAAATCCAGCAAATCCCCTAATCCTGCATACCCTCCCATCCTGTACATCCATTAATCCTGAAAATCCCGATTCAGACATTCTTTTGGTTGTTTGTTCACACAGTAAACCCCATCTTTTGTAAGTGTTCTTCAACCTTCTTCGTCAACCCATCAACATCTTCGGCGAGTGCCGGTAACGGCTCTGCGTAGCGGTCAACTAGGTCTTTGATCCTTCCTGCAAGTGTCTGAGATAGACGGTCAACCTCGCCGATAACCCGTGTGGATAACTCCTGCATCCATTTTTTCTCAACAACCAATGTCTTTATCTCCTCCTCCGTGAAGGTCGGGTATTTCAGAATCACGTTTTTCTCCAACGCTGCTTCTGCATCTTTGATTGCTTTCTTCGTCTCAGCTTCTTGCTCAAACAGTCCGAGGTATTCTTGTAAGAGTGCCAACTCATCAGCATCTTCGGCACTGGTTTTTATTTCTTTGATTCGCTTTTGGACACTGGTCTTGCTTATTTTTTCATTGTCGGTCACTTCTGCGAGTAACCCTTCCTCACCAGCATGCTCATCTTTGAGTGTTTCCATCTGGGCAGCGATGTCTTCCAGCGTACCCGTTAGCGCGTCAATGGTTGCCTTTTCGTTGTTGAAATAGGTATCTATGACCAGGGAAACAGGGATAATACTGCCATCCAGTCCTTTGATACCTTCCACGTCTTTTTTCTTGGTTGCACCGTCTTTTTTCGTTGTCTCCGTAAACTGACGAGAAACTGTGTTGCCAATCATCCAGCCATCAACGGTGATGCTGTGGGTATCGTCCTGTATCGTCTCTTCCCAGTACTGCATCAGGTGTTGGTAAATATCGTAGGCATCAATCAGGTGGAGTTTGGCGTATGCATCGAGCAGGTCGCTAGAGAGCTTGTGAATAATAGCCTTGGGGTGGTCGGCTGTGGTTAGTGATTGCAAATAGGATGATGCAGCGGCTGCCCAGTCGGAGAAGGTCGCCATGACGCTGTTTCTAAACGCATCAAATTCTTCGTGATTGAGAATCGTCTTCTTCACCTCATCGCTGCCAATCGTTACTTCTGAGTATCCAGAGCGAGCATGTTTGGTAAACAGGGAGCTTCTCAACGTTGGGCAAATATCCCAGTAGGGAGATAAGGCGGTGATATCCGCGTTTGGGATTCCGCCTTGTAAATGTGCGGCTATGTCCTGCAGATCTTCCACTTCCTGCGTATCAATGTATCGGGGAAGGTTGAGGTTGTAGTCGTTCTTCTGGATTTCTTCGTTGCTGACAAATCGTGAGAATTTCGGTATTTCTGCCTGAGAGCCCCAGACATCAACAATTCTGCGAATATCCTGCTCACGGAGACGGTTTTTGTTGCCATCTTTCGTGCATCCCTTTGATGCGTCAATCATGAAAATCCCCGTACGCCCCCCTGCCCCGGCTTTGTCGAGAACAATAATGGATGCAGGAATACCCGTGCCATAAAAAAGGTTGGCTGGTAGTCCGATTATTCCCTTGATATAGCCACGGGAAATAATGTTCTTCCTGATATCGCCTTCTGTATTGCCTCGAAAAAGCACACCATGTGGGAGGATCACGGCACCTTTCCCTGTGCTTTTCATTGATTTGAGAATATGGAGCAGAAAGGCAAAGTCGCCATTTTTCTTTGGTGGAATACCAAATCCCTGAAATCGTTCAAATTTATCATTTTCTGGTTGGAACTCGGTGCTGAATCCCGTTCTCCAGGCTTTATAGGAAAATGGAGGATTGGCAACCACGTAGTCAAATGTTTTGAGCGACTCCTGTTCTGTGAAGAGTGGGCTGGAGAGCGTGCTTTGTCCTTTTTTGATGACCGCAGTTGGTTTGGAATGCAGCCACATGTTCAAGACAGCAAGTCCAGCGGTGGCATTATCAAGTTCTTGCCCATAGATTGTAATCCCTTTGTGGGCTTCATCGGAGACTTTGAGCAGGAGTGATCCACTACCACAGGCGGGGTCGTACACGGTCTGCATCATGCCTGTAGACTGGTTGGCATCAATCACTTTGGCAATAATGCGGGACACTTCAGCAGGGGTATAAAACTGACCTTTGCTTTTTCCTGATTCCACGGCGAATTTCTTCATGAGAAATTCGTAGGCGTCGCCTAACAAGTCATCACCTTCTGCTTTGTTCTTGCTGAAGTCCAAGTCAGGATTTTCAAAAATAGCAATTAGTTTGGAGAGCCGGTCTTGCATCTCTTTCCCTTTTCCCAGCTTGTCTTCGTCATTGAAGTTCACTTCATCAATCACCCCTTGGAGACCGTTTGCTTCCGCTAAAGCGGTGAGTACTTTGTTGATGCCGTCACCTATATCCGTTTTGCCTTTTAGCCGTTGCAAGTCTGCAAAACTGCCCCCGTTTGGTACATCAACAATCTGGTTTTCCTTGCCTGCAAATTTATCGGAGACATACCGGACAAAGAGCAGTACCAAGACATAATCTTTGTACTGTGACGCATCCATACTGCCACGCAGTTCGTCACATGCCTGCCAGATGGAGCTGTAGAGATGAGATTTTTTGATTGCCATAGGGTTTGTATTTCCAATGTCAGAGATGGGGTATGTTTAGTTTAACAGTTATTTTTTTTGTGCGGTGAAGACATCGACTTTCTATGCTACCATTGTTATAAAAGATACATGAACAACCCTACAAAGGAGCATCACAATGGCAAAAAGGCAAAAAGCTACTGCAACACTACAACTAAAAATCGTTCTCGAACACACAGACCCATCCATCTTGCGGCAGGTTACCATACCTAACAACTTTACACTCCACGAGCTTCACCTCGTTATCCAGTCAGCATATAACTGGAAAAACTGTCATCTCCATATGTTCTATAAAGGCAAAAGAAGAGACACCATAGCCGCTGATATCAACTCGGACGGCTGGGGTGGAGAGGCAGATGAGGGAAGTCAGGACACCAAAAAAACTTTCGTAACAGACTTTTTGGGAAATGACAAAGAAATCTATTACGAATATGACCTCGGCGACAGCTGGAGTCACAGCATCAAACTGGAAAAAACACTACCCGAACCTACGACTAAGCCAAAACTCCTCAACGCCGAGAACTATGCCCCGGTAGAAGACTGTGGAGGTGACTGGGGATGGTATGAGAAGCTTGAATTCCTCGCCAACTACCCTAAAAAACCTACAGAAGATGATAAAGACCTACTTAACTGGTTGGCAGAATTAATCCCTGAACTTGATAAAAAAAATCCCCGCACATTCAACCCTACCGAAATAAACAAATCAGAAATTGCAGCTAGGATAGAAAAGTACACAAAAATGAATTAGATTTTTTAGTTTCCACTTTTTTCCGGAATAGGTCTCCTTTAGGACAACTGCTCGCACGGTGAGATGCCTGCTGCTGCATTAAGGCTTGGTATATAGAACCCTGAAGTGTCATTACGAGCGAGTCTCCGAGCGTGGTAATCCCATCGGGCTCAATGCACCCCATGGGATTGCCACGTTGCAAAAGCCTTCGTTGGTTCAAGTGTTCTTTCACTTGAACCAGCTCCTTTGGGAGCATGTAATCTGCTGACAAAATGAGGGGTAATTTATTAGCCTTGTTATTCGGTATAAAGCATTATCTTGTTTTTATTATGCCTAAAAGTTCCAAAAGACCAAAAACAGATAAAATAAATCCACAAACAAAGCAGAAATATTGATTAAATTTTCTATATTTTTCTAATGATGCATTCTTTCCCCAGAAAGCTTGATAGAAATACTGTCGCCATTTTGACTTTACAATGGAGTTGGAAAACGATTTACAGAAGACCATAAAAATTAGTCCAACACCTATTGAAATAATCGCTGACATTTTGAAGACTCCTTATGACATTGCGGGAGTAGGTGTCTTAATAGCACCTGCTTCCGCATTGAGCAAGATGGGCATAGCCCATCCTACGACTGTTAGTGCAACAATTTCTATCTTACTCATGAGCTTTTTTCAGCATCATCTAGATTTTTTTGCCTGATAAAAGGCATACGTTCCATTAGTGCATTGTCTGCTGATTGTTTTTGTACAATAGTGTCTTTGTATGCTGAATCAAAATCTTGGTATAGCTCTCCCCATGCTTGGTTTGTTATGTCATTTTTTTCTGTTAAGGTGTTGGAATCATCTGTAAGAATACTTTTATTATTTATTAAGCAAATATTTACTGAGACAGGCCATCTTTTTACTGCAAACAAAGAGTTATCACTATGCCGCGACGCAATTATAAGATGGTCGATATTCGTTGAATGCAGACCTAAATATACATCATTGTGTATTGGAGGGATAAGAGAAATAAGCATGAAATTAGTATCTTTCAGATAGGTAATCTTCTTACTGAAAGTGCATTTTGTTGGATAGAAATGTTTAAGCTCACCTGAAGCGAGATAGTAAAACATAAGACTCCTTTTTTCTCTCTCCGTTGGTTAAAGTGTTCCTTCACTTGAACCAGCTCTTTTGCGAGCATGTATCCTGCTGACAAAATGGAGGGTTCAAGTCAGGGTAGACTTGAACCAACAAGGCATATTTATATAAATTTTGGCTTTAGCCATAATGTTGAAATCCATTCGTCTGTTATACCAGCAATGCAGTCATTAGCAAACTCAACAAAAATGGTACTGGTATTCTCTTCTTTTTTCCAAAAAAATTTCACCCAACCACACTTTTCATCAAATGTAACCTTAAGATCACTTTCCTCAATAATTCTTATCCCTGTTCCTGCGTCAAGCTTAGCATCTGACAAAAAAAGGCCGCCCTTTTCTGATAAAGGTGGGGAAAGAGGTTCATTAATCCAATCAGTATAACTAACCTCTCCATATAGTGATTTTACACGAATTGAGTTACTGCTCTTGATTTCAGAGCATAAATCTAGATACTCTCCAACCATGATTGATACATCAGTAACTGCAGTTGGCTCGAAGTAAAAGAGTTTTTTACTCTTGTCGAAATAGAGCTGACCTTGGTTACACCTAGTTTGTTTATCAATAATAAATTGCATAGGAACTTTGAGTTACCGTTCAAGCATTTCCATAAGTCTCTCCACATCTCCATAAACCGCACTGTTTTCTACATTCACTGTAAAATCGTATTTCTCAGTTGGCTAAAGTGTTCCTTCACTTGAACCAGCACCTTTGTGAGATGTATTCTGCTGGCAAAATGATGGGTTCAAGTCAGGGAAGACTTGAACCAACAAGGAGAGGGATATCGCAGCTACATTTGCTGTTTCTTCCATTCAACAGCTATTTTTTCAGCGTCTTTAAGCCATTGCATATTGGTATCTCTTTCGACATTGAATACACTAGCTGCTGATGGATGGTTATTCGTTGGAATGCCTAATAAATTTAAAATAGAACAATATGAAACATATGCAATGTCTTCAGACGGTGGATTTCTGAAAATACTAAGCAAATAATATAAATATTGAGGATTTTTTGTTCCTCTTAATAGTGATCCAATGCAACTTACACCTAATCTAGGATTTTGATAGTCGGGATTAAAAAATTCATCAGGATCAATAATTGGGCTTTCCTGAGAAAATCTAACAGATGTCTCTAAGTGATCTTGGCAATTCCAATGTAGGACTAGAACCATTAACGATATATAGCGAATATCTGGATGGGGATGTGTTAGAAAGGACTCTACCAGTTTTTTTGCTAGTGGATACCGATCAGGGTTCACTTCATGGCCTAAAACATGAATTGCTCTATACAGTTTTCTACTTTTTTCATCAAAGGGTTCTTCGGCTATTGTAATTAGATCATCAATGTATTCCAAAGGTGTTTTTTTTTCATACTTATGCATACGAATTAACTCTCCGTTGGTTCAAGTGTTCACTTTCTTCAACCAACACCTTTGCGTACATGTATCCTGCTAACAAAATGATGGGTTTAAGTCAGAGAAGACTTGAACTAACAAAAGAAGGAATAGTTGTCTTTCTCAATGGTATTCATCTACTCGCCAAGGAGCCCAAAATGCAGGTTCTGCGACATTATCAAGGTGATTAATATAATCAATCACTTTTTTTGCATCTACATAACTATTAATTAAACCTTTTTCGTTTAGCTCAATATGAAGATCTTCAACGATATCTTTTTCTAGTCCATTACAGACATAAGAGTGAAATAGCATAATTTCATAACCCAATATGTCATAGCCTAAAAACTCCCCTTTTTTATCTAGAGGAATTTTATTAGATAGTATTTGAACTATCCCTGAATATTTTTGGTTAGGTTTTGAATTCTGCAATTCTTCCTGTAACAAATTATTAGCAATTTTTTTTTCAATAGATATTCCAACAATCTTTACATCTTGAAGATGTTTTAAAAATTTGGCTTTAAACTGTTTAGCAGACAATAAATTCATAAATACATTTGGCCAACCAATCAATCCACTACCTAATTGATTTGAAATTTCTAACAACATCTTATTAAAGTCCTCATCTTGAAGAGCTATTCTGTTCTGAATTGCTTTTTTTTCTGATTCCTGTTTAGACCCAGGAAGAAGAGCATCATTTGGATATAAATTCGCAAGACAGTTACTGATGGTATAAATTTGTTCATTTAAGTAGGGTTTATTAACTAAAGTTGGTTCGACTAAAAAATACCCACCTGAATAATAAATTTCAGACATTTACTTCGCTCCTAATTAGAGGGGTCATTAGTATACCCAGGAGGCAAAGGACCTGGCTTATTAAGAATTCGTTGCCCATATTCATTGTAATCGTAGTTATGTTCATGTGGTAATTCACCGTTGTGTGGTGGACTTCCCTCAAAGTCCTGTCTGGAAATCTGTTGCCCATTTTGATTGTAAAATGTTCTTGATCTCACTGTTCCGTCGCTGTTTAGCTGCTCGTAGATACTGTTGGGATTATTTGTTGTTCCACCTTGACTTGTCCCCGATTTGATCTCAGTGGTCGATTGCTCCGTTGGTTCAAGTGTTCCTTCACTTGAACCAGCTCTTTTGCGAGCATGTATCCTGCTGACAAAATGGAGGGTTCAAGTCAGGGAAGACTTGAACCAATAAGGGGCTTCTTGTCACTTCTCATTGAATGAGATGGGCATAGCCCATCCTACAACAACCTAAAACTCACTAACCATAACATTTATTAGGCTTTTTTTGTTGCTGTAAAAATACTTTTTGAAGGTTTATTTGGGAACTTATTTTCAGTGAATTCACAGTATACATATGTGCCAGGCTTAAATTCCCATTCTTCAATTTGAGGGTCATAATCATCAGTAGGAAGTAATTGATAGATGTTATCTCTAATAGATAGCCCTTCTACTGGACGCCAAACTTCTGTCCCTTCATTTAACAATCTAATGAAAATAGTTTTTGTCTTAGTATTCAAATCCTTCTCCCCCTATATGTAAAATTTCATTAGTTACTGGATCCATTACTATTGACTTTCCTGTCTCAACATCAACAAATCTAATAGCTGGATTTGATGGATTAATATTATTCACTGCAGGATAAGACATACCTTTTTGTATCGTGTTTTTGACCTGATCAAGTGTCCAATTTCTACTTTCCATTTGATTATTCCATTTTAGCTCTGATTTGTAGTCACCAAATTTAATTTCAGAGCTCTGAGATTGTGCCTTTTTAGTTAGTTCGGCAACATCTGACTGGCTTGTACTACTTGATTGGGTACTTACACTTTGATTTTCACTTTGTCCGTCCATTTTTAAACTCGACTTATCATCCTCCGGCATCTCACTTTGATTATTTCCAGCATTCCCACCTTCACTCGAGGGTTTCAGACTTTGATTACCTGAATCTACTTCTTCCTTCGCATTTGAAGGATTCGTTGATTTTGCTGAATCCTTGGTTGTACTTTCAACGACATCTGAAAGAGTTTCTCCATTGTTTGCAGCTGTCTGAATAATTGCCATCAGTTGTGGACTAAATTGTTCACTTACATCAATCGCCGCACATACAAGTAAACCTGCTATATAATATAAATCCCCTAGAGGAAGCGGGCCATCGGCAAATGTTGCCCACCACTGCGTAGCAGCCCATGTAGCTGCATAAGCTGAGTGTCCTGTAGGATCAGTATACTTTATTGGATTATTCAGAGCATAGGCATAACGATTGAATGCTTGAGAATTGTTAGGACTAGGAATGATACTGTCTGTTTGCACAAACCTCCGAATCCTCGGATCATAATACCGTGCGCCGTAGTAGTAGAGACCGCTGACTTTGTCGTGTCGTTGTCCTGTGAATTCGATGTCGATGTCTTGTTTGGTGCCGGTCTGTTCTTTGGTTTCTCCGTAGGGGTAATATTTGGTGCTGTTGACTACAGCGCCGGTTTGGTCGGTGGTGAGGCTGCTGCTGCCGAGGTGGTCGTTATGGTAAAAGTATTTTTGGCCTTGATCGGTTTTTTCGCCGATGCGTTCTTTGTTGGCGTAGTAGTAGCTTTTGCTGCCCTTCCCTATTGTTACTTCGTAGCCTGAGTTTACGTAGTGCGTTACAACCCCATTTTCTACTTTCTTCACGCGATTTCCGGCGTAGTCGTAGGTCATTTCCATGATGACGGTGCCGTTGCGGGTGACTTTCTTGAGTTTGCCATCTGCGGTGTAGTCGTAACGGTCAGCGTCCCATCCTTGGGTCATGTTACCGTTGCGGTCGTAGATAAAATGCTGGTTGGTGGTGGCGGCTTGGGCGTTGGCTTTGGGGAGGAGGGAGGTGAGGATGTTGGATTGGGTATTCTGTTGTTGGGGTGCAGGTTTTGCTTGGCTGATGTTGCCTGTTGTGGTTGGAGTGGTTGTTGGGGCAATGGGGTATGTGGTTGAGGATGGGATTGTGACATTTCCCAGTTGTGGGGATGAGACCTGCGGGCAGGTGGTTGTACCTAGGTAGCGGACGATGAAATAGTATGTTGTTGGCTGGTCGAGCGGAGCGAAGGTGATTGACTTGGTGAATTGCCCTGCTGCATCGGTTTGTACAGTAGCCAACATGTAGTAGCTATTGTTGCCGTCGGTGTTGTAGGCAATGGAGAGTGTTACATCTTTTCCTTCTGGGCTGTTTCCAGTGAATGTTGTGGCGTAGTTGTCTGTGGTGACTTGAATATCGATGGATGTGGGGCATGTGGTTTCTGGCTCTGAGGGCTGTGGAATTAAGACGTTTGTGTAGAGGATGCCAAGAGCAGCTAACGTGCTTACTCGAGTTGGTGAGTTTGTTGCGGTTCTCGTGTTGGTCGGTGTGATCGTGAAAGTACGGGTGAGTGTGTTGGTTGCTGTTCGGGTGAAGGTTTGGGTTGCGGTGAACGTGCGAGTGAGCGTTGGAGTAAACGTTCTTGTTGGAGTCGCTGTGAATGTACGGGTTGGGGTGTTCGTAAATGTTCGTGTAAATGTCTGCGTTGGGGTATTGGTGCGAGTGAATGTTGGTGTAAACGTTCTGGTTGGCGTTGGAGTGAATGTGCGAGTTGGGGTGTTGGTAAATGTTCTGGTAAATGTCTGCGTTGGGGTATTGGTGCGGGTGAATGTTGAAGTAAGCGTTCTTGTTGGTGTTGGAGTGAATGTCCGTGTTGGGGTATTGGTTGGTGTCCAAGTTGAGGTTGGGGTTGGGGTGTTCGTGCGGGTGAAGGTTGGTGTAGAGGTTCGGGTTGAGGTGGTTGTAAATATTCTGGTTGGAGTATTGGTTGGTGTTGGGGTATTTGTTCGAGAGGCAGTGTTTGTTGCGGTTCGGGTGAATGTTAACGTTGCGGTGAAGGTACGGGTGAAGGTGGGTGTGAAGGTTCTGGTTGGTGTCGCTGTGTTGGTGGGGGTGGCGGTATTGGTGAATGTTCTGGTAAATGTTGCAGTAGGTGTATTGGTTCGGGTGAAGGTGCGCGTTGGAGTGTTAGTGGAAGTCGCTGTATTGGTGAA
This sequence comes from bacterium, assembly GCA_037128935.1. Classification (GTDB taxonomy): domain Bacteria; phylum Patescibacteriota; class CG2-30-54-11; order JBAXVQ01; family JBAXVQ01; genus JBAXVQ01. Next base: position 10,471 of record JBAXVQ010000004.1, read on the forward strand.
TGTTCTGGTGAATGTGGAGGTTGGCGTGTTGGTTGCTGTGCGGGTAAAGGTACTGGTAAATGTATTCGTTGCAGTTCGTGTTGGGGTTGGAGTAATCGTGTTAGTCCGTGTTGGCGTGTTTGTAGGTGTGTTGGTAGAAGTTCTGGTGGGCGTGTATGGAGTACCAGTTCTGGTCGATGTTGGAGTTGGGGTTTGCGTTTCCGGTGGAGTAGCTGTTGGAGAGTCAGCTGTTCCAATGTTTATCGAAGTAACTGCGTGTGGGCCTGCGGATTCTCCGTAGGTATATATTGCCTTTTCTTCAGTTCCGTTGACCGAAAGAATGTTACCAATCGGGTCGTACTGGTAGTTTTCGCTTTTGCCTTTTGTTGAACGCCAGTCGGTTAATCGTTCTAGTGGATCATAGATAAATGTGCTGGTTTCCTGTGCTGGTGTGTCGGCGATGGCGAGGATATTTCCTACTGAGTCATAGGTGTAGTCAAACTGTTGAATGGTGTCTGTTTTGATCTGACGAAGGCGGAAATTTAATCCTTCTTCGGGGGTGTCGTTGTACTCGTATGATGTGCTTTTTCCGTTGGCAAATTGTTTGGTTTTGATCTTGCCGTTGGGGTAGTAGTCGATATTGGTTAGCATGCCGCTGAGTGTTTTCACATCACCACGGCCGTTGAAGGTGTATTGGACAGCTTCACCATCGGGATATTTCTGGCTGATCACACGGTCGAGGCTGTCGTAGGTGCTTTCTGTGACGTATGCAGTGCTGTCGATGGTTTTGGTTTCTTTGATTGATCTCATGCGTTGATCGTAGGTGAAGGCGGTGCTGCCTGAGGGATCGGTAACTGAGGAAAGAGTGCCTTTGTATTGTTGGTCGTAGGTGTAGGTAATTTGGGAGCCGTCGGCAAGGTTTTTATGGATTGGTCGGTAGAGTTCGTCGTAGGTGGTGGTGTTGAGTTCACCTTTGGCATTGTTTTCTGAGAGCAGGTTACCAACTTTGTCGTAGCTGTAGTTCCAATTTCCCATGTCTGGATCATGCATCGAGATTTTGCGGTGCAGGGAGTCGTAGCCGATGGTGATGATGTTACCGTTGTGGTCTCTGGTGGTGGTGAGATCACCAAGAGGAGAGTAGGTGTATGTAGTGGTGTAGCGGTTATTTCCGTTGTGTTCGACAATGCTGGTAACTTTCTGCTGGGCGTTGAGGTAGAAGTCTTTTTCGATATTGTTTTCGTTGATTACGGTTTTTTTCCAGTGATCAAAGATGGTGCGAACCTGTCGGCCGTCTGGTTGAGTCAATGTTGTCTGACGTCCCATACAGTCGAAGGCGTTGGTGGTGAAAATAGTATCCGTTGGCGTGGTGTATGTTGCGGATGCAGGAACTAACAGCGGGACTCCTTGTTTGATTACTTTGCCGTTGAAATCGTAGAAGGAGTTCATCACGATCTGTTGGGTAGGCGTTTCAGCTTCAGCTCTAGTTTGTAGCGTCTGTCCCAGTCCATCTGTCCATGTATAGGTATCGATAGTTCCAGGTTGTCCTGCCGTTTCTCGTTTGGAAACCATGGATCCTTCGGGGGCGTTGCCGTCGATGTAGTAGCTGTAGGATGTTGTGGGAAATTGCTCGGAGTCGTAAGGGAGGATGTCTTTTAGCTTTCTGCCAAACTGGTCGTAAATATAGCGCACAGTGATTCCGTTGGGATCAGTTGTGGAAAGGACATTTCCAGAGCCGTAGTCGTAGATTGTGGTGCTGGTAAATCCTCTTGCGTTTTTTTCTTCGGTTACATAGCGATGATAAACCGGATCATACGTTTTCCAGCTCGAGGTGCCCATAGGATCGATAACCTGAATGACGTTGCCGTAGGTGTCGTAGATGCTTTGTTTGACAGGGTTTTCTCCGCCTTCGAGCCATTGTTCTTTTTTCGTTTGATTGCCTCTGGTTGGTGGTTCACCATATGCAAGTCCATCGTAGCTGTAGAACGATTCGCTGATTTTAGTGGTTTTGTCCGAGCCGTAGAGCACAGATCGTTTTGCTGAACCAAGTATCCAAGCACTTTCGTTGTTGACGTACTCGTTCTCGGAATAGAGGTCATCAGCTGGGCTGTTGGTGTCACCAAGTGTTTCTGTTGTGAGTAGGTTGCCATAAATATCATATGCTGTGAATTTTGTTGTGCGTTGTTTGGGATTGGCTGCGACGCCATCGTAGGTAAAATCATCAACTTGGGTAAGTTGGCTGTTGTATATCCCTTCAGATACGGAACTGGTTAGTGTTGATAGAGAGCGTTTGAATGGGTTTCCGTTTTTGTCGTAGACCCAGCTTTCTTTTTTCTGACCTCGTCTAGCCATGTCTTGGTAATAATGATTTTCTGCTTTATTTCCGTCCTGATCAGTAACTACAACCTTTTCAAAACCAGCAAACTGTTTTTCCTGTCGATCGTAGAGCGCGTTGCTGTAGACATAGTTGGTTTTTACTTCTACCCTTTGTGGTCCGGTAATGCCGTTGTCTGTTAAGGTCTGGGAAACACACTGCATAGGGAAATTTACATCTTGATCGGTGTCGCTTCTTTGATACGTGTTGTAGGTCACGCCTGTGTTTTTACCACCTGTTGTTTTGATGCTGATCAGTTTTTCTTGTGATGGTGCGGTCTGGTTGGGGTATACATCCCACCAGCTTCCTGATGTTCCTTTGATAAGGCGAACATAGTCAGGGAGACCGTCGCTGTTAATATCCATCATGTCGGTTTGGGTGGATGAGGTGTCAATAACTCGAACTTCTTGAACACATGTTTTAAGACCATTTAATAAGCTGCACTGATTTATTGTAAGGGGTATATTCTGCTTAGTGTCTGCACTACTTCTTATTCCTGTAGAAAGATTGAGAGAAACGGTTGAGATGGAAGAAAAAGCCGTTCCATTGCCATAACTAAGTTGTATATTATGTGCAGGAATATTTGCAATTAGGTAGTCTGGGTAACCATCGCCGTTCAAGTCAAAATAGTCTTTAGTAGTCGAAGATGCACCTATCCTTAGAAATTCACCAGGGTTAACGGTTCTTGTTATTATTGGATCAAAGCCGTTGCCATTGTTCACTGATATTTCCCAATATCGTTTTCCGTAGATAACTTCCCCGTTTACAATACTGATTTCTATAACGGTGTTTACCCAGTCGATCAGGCCATCATTATTGACATCCATTGGCATTGCTGCGGTATTTCCAGTGGGAATACCTTCGTAATAACGTTGTACTTGAGTCTGAAAGTCACCAGCCGGGGACCGAAAAGATATCAAACTTGATGATTGAGCAAGTAATGTCCCTGTTTTAAAACCATGTCCTGTGTTCAGATATACTGTCCAACCTGCGTTTGTGCTTTCCACTGCATCTGCCAATCCATCACCATTTACATCAAATATATCTCTCGTTGTGTCACCATTGATCCATGTGCTTTCTCTGATGCCATCCCAAGTGAAGGGAACTGCCCATTGCACGGGTGTGGGAGCAAACCCCGATCCGGTATTGAGATATACGTCCCAATACAAACCTTTATACTCTATAAGATCAGGTTTTCGGTCGCCATCAATATCGAAAAAGTCTCGTGTAGCTTTGGCGAAAATTTCAATCCTGAATTCATCTGTTGGCAGTGGGATATTCCACGAAACTGGTGGTAAAAAATTACTTCCGCTATTTCTATAGACATCCCAGTGATCACCTTTCCTGACAACGTAATCAACTCGCCCATCGCCATCGATATCCACACTCATCTGATTTCCTGTAAATGAGAATGTGTTTGTGCTAGATGTTCCTCCAGAGTTTGTGCCATCGGCATTGACCCAAGAGTACATTGTTTTGTCTGATGTGTTGGTTGAAAGGTGAATAGGTTTGTCAGTTGGACCGTTTTGAAACCACTGCTGTGCTGCACCGAATGTTGTAGCTGAAGTGTCGTAGTTAAATTGTGTTGCAGGGAGAGCAGATGTCCCATCATTGCCAAACTCCGTTATTTTCTGGAGCAACGATCTTCCAGATACTGGGCTTGTTGAGTACTCTAGTTTGTATGAATTAACTCTTTTGCCATCAACGGTTACTCGCACCTCAGAAAGCCTTCTAGCTAGTCTGATCTTTGAGCCCTGATTGTAGTTGATTACTGAGTCGGGGCGGTCAGCTCCTTCTAATACAAAATCAATGATTCGTTTTTCTTCGTTGTTGTAGCGAATCTGTTTGGGGTAAATAGCTCCGATGTCGTTTGCTGTTGGGTTTTCTGCGTAGGAGTAAAATAGTTTGTTTCCGTTGGTGTCTTCTACCTGATCAAGACTCCATTTCCAAATCCAGTCTCTTGTTGAGGCTTTATGTTCTGAGTCAGCGTTGTAGCCAAACCGATAGGTAGTTCCGTCTTTTTTCTTTACAATCCAGTATTCACCCTTTTCGTTGCCTGTGCTGCCAGTAAGTTTCTGAATCCAGAGATAGCTTTCGTTTTGGGTGTGGTAGCGGTTTTCTGATGGGACATAGATAAGTTTCTGACCGTCAAAACGGTAAAAGTCATCAGTAAGGTCATCGGGTGTGTAGTTTACATCCCTTTGAATCGCACTCGTTGAAAGTTGCCACCCCAAGCCAACTTCGCCTGCGTTTCCGCCACCACTGCTGTTGTAGCTGAGCCCAATACTTGGTGAAAGTCCATTTGTCCCAAGTGGGACGGAAAATGAGTAGCTGTAGGTCATCGAGCATGAAAACAAGTCTACGGAGTTTTCATTCTGTTTGCTTTCTGTTGGAGCTTTGGAGGAGTGATCGCTTTCTACTAACCCAGGGGAGTAGGCTGCAAAGACTTTTCCTGAAATGCCAAGTAGCAAGATCAATGTGGTAAAAACTTGCAAAAACAACTTTCGCATAATCACATACTCCTGCATATATTAAAACATACATAGATGATAGGATTATTATAGTATATGATTGTCAACTTCTTTGCAACTTTTTCTTAACCTTGCATTCTGCTTTACATATACTGTACGTAACACTTTTTTATGGCAAAGTTTTTTGCTATTTTTTTACTATTTAAATTGACTAAATTTAATACTTATCCTTGAGATGCAAAATCTTGCGTCTCAACTTTGGATCATGATTTTAGCTATCTATAACCCAATTAAATACTGATATATTTTCACCATCGCCAAACTGTCTAATCCGCAATATTTCAGTAGATCTTCACACCTTTTCTTCTGCTCTGTAGCAGTAAGCTTTCTATCAATCATTTCCCACCAAGAGAAAGAAGCTGCATTTCCGTTTTGAACCACCAATGATTTGTATGATACGTCAGGGACAAGCACTGGCAACACATTTTTTATTGAGCTACTGCCTTTAAATCTCCTATCCACATACAATCCATCTTGAAAAATCCTCCGTAAGTCGTACATCCTGCTATTTACATCCTCTAGAAATGCTGTTCTATCCGGACACAACCGAGCTAACTCGTCGTTGCATCTTTTTTCAAACGACATGTTCCATGCAATAATGGTACCTGTTGCACCAATATGGCTTTGCAGAGTGTTAACCAACGCTGTAGAAGGGTCTTCGTTAGTAGTCGCTAAAAACTCTTTATGGTCTAGATTCCCGCTCTCTTCCAGAATATGCAATGAGTATTGAAACACTACCTGCTGGTATGCATGATATCCTTTGTATCGGGGAATTGCCGATGAAAACGTCTCATAATCGAGAAAATATAGTGGAAAAATCAGTTGCTGTAACTCATCTTTAATCTTTCTGCTATCAAATGAAACTGCTTTTTTCGTTATCGATTCCCAATGTCGTTTACTATCTTTTCTAGTCAAGTAAGACTCGGGGATATCTTTAATCAATAGCTGATTCTTTTCAACCAATTCCAATAAATAATCATCATTTAGTTTTCCAGCAAGTTCATAGATGGATTCGTTCGGAATGTTGCCCCAACAGTACTCTTTGAAAATACAGGGGTATGGGGAGTTACACTGTTTGAGGATCAGAACATTTGGCTCTTCGTTTTTTTTAAGTGTGCTCAGGGCATCTTCTACAAGTGCTGGCATATCTGGCATTATTACTTGCACTCTTTCAGAAACATCGGTAACGGTTTGCAACTTTTCTGGCTCAATATGAACTCCATCAAAAATGTACTCCTTATTGACGTGTACGACATACACGCCTCCCACCGGAATATTCGCCTGCTGAAAACAATATACCTGAAATGCTAGGTCAAATAGGTGTTCTTCTTTTGCATTAGTTCCACTTTTCACTTCGTATATGTCCCACTTTTGTGTAGAACTGTTGTACTGAATAATGTCACAACGGCACTCAGTGTACTCGTTACGAATAACTGCTTGAAAGATTGTTGAAGCTGCAGAAGTAGGAAGGTTTTTCACTACTTCGTTATCACCATTTTCGGGTTGAGCAGAGATCACACCATCAGAAAATAGCTGATAGGCAAGCTTTTCAATGGTATATCCTTCCTCTTTGCGATACTTGGCTGCAATATCAAATTCTCCCTTAGGTAAAGCCTTATGATGGGCAAGCCAGAGAGCTTTTGAGCATTGTATATATTGTATAAAAGAGGTTTTAGTTAGCTTCAAAATCTGTACTTAGTTGATTAAGGTGAGGAGGTCGTTGTGGATGAGTTGCCACTGTTGGTTTAGGTTTATTGTGCAAATGCGGATTTTGAAATTTTCAAATCGGTAGGAGTAACTGAAATCTTTGCCAACTGTGGGATAGAGTAAAATACCTGTTAGCGGTTTATTGTTCTCTTTCGGACTGTTATGGAGGTAAGAAAACATCTGATAGAGGTTTCCCGAGTTGAACTTTTCCCCATATCCTCTCTTGTCATCAACAAGCCCCCCACGAGAATAGTATTTGGTGTCGATGATTATTTTCTGGTTTTCCGTTTCCAGAGATGTATCTGTGTTCATCGTTGGAAGATAGGTTATAAGGTCTTTGTCAGTCTCAGGAGAACAATTCCAACGAAAGCGTTTGCTGCCTACACACTGACAGCCTCCTTCTTTTGTGTAAAAATTTCGTACAAAGGCCTCGTAGAGCTTACGCATTTTTTCTTCATCTCTAAGAAAATCAACAAAAGTAACCGCACCGTCCTCCTGATTTACCAACGAGTTCTCATAGATTAGCTGACAGATACTGATTAGCAGTCGATAAAATGAAGTATGTCTATGATAGTGAATTCTTTCAAAATGCTGTGCTGTAAGTTGAATATCCTGAACGTCTGAAAGATGGCGTTTGAGCTTTGCTAGTGGGTCTTTGGTCTTTTTCGAAACCTCTTTGCACCTCAAAAGATTGGCAATGGTTGCCTTGATAATCTGGTTTAATGGAACATTATAACTGAGTTCATCAAAGTCGCAATGCATCATAGCTTGCTGAGGTAGTAGTTTATTTATCGAGGAGGTAAAATTGATTTTGCCCCTTATTGCTGAACCTGCTTCAGAGTAATCAATATAACCTCTGTGCAATCCTTTTTTAAGCAAATAGGATAACCAGTTGCTGAGTACCATAGCACAAAGCTCGGCAACATTTCTCGCCTGTGATGCGTCGACTTGAACTATACCTTGCTTATCCAGCGTATTCCACGCATAGCAAAGGATGTAGTAGAGGTTTTGAATAGGAATGTTCATGTTATTGCGTGAGGATAGCCTTCATATCAACAACTTTAGCATTGTCATCAAACCAGTACTCTTCCAGTAAGGGTATAATTTCGCTTTCGACAACAGCGTTGTACCATTCTTCTTCTGTATAGACATGTGCGTCATAGGAGCAGAAATAACTATGTCCAATAGAAAAACCACTGCCAAGTTGGACATCTTTTTCAATCTCGCTGTTTAGTTCCTGAAGCTTTCTGGTGATTTTTTGTATTGTCTTTTCACTGACTTGTTTGCTTTGAAGAAAAGCGACGAACTTTTCATTGGCAAAGCATGGAGTAAGTGTAACAAAAGAAAAACGTCTCCTAAGTGCATAATCAACCATCGCCAGCGACCTGTCAGCCGTATTCATTGTCCCGATTATAAAAAGATTCTCAGGCACGAAAAATGTGTCTGTTTCTTCGTTGGAATACGTCAGTTGCAAAGCATACTCCTGACCTCGCTTGTCATTTTCAATGAGTAACATCAGTTCACCAAATATTTTACTCAGATTTCCCCTATTAATCTCATCAATTATGAGTATAAATGGTTTTTCTGGCTGTTTTCTTGCACGTTCACAAATGTTATAAAAAATTCCATTTTTTAGATAGAATGTTCCGTCGCTACTTGGGCGATACCCTTGAATAAAGTCTTCATAAGAATATGACTGATGAAACTGCACCATGGTGACTGCACTCAGATCTTTCTCACCCAATAAAGCATAGGCAAGACGTCTTGCAAAAAAAGTTTTTCCAACTCCAGGGGGACCTTGGAGGATTATGTTTTTCTTGTAGCTTAGCAATGAGCGGATGTCTCGCATTTTCTCATCGGAAATAAAGAGTTCTTCAGATGTTGGAATTTGAATTATTTCATCTGTGGGTAGGTTTTTCTTTATTCCTATAATGTTTAATAAGTTTGCTACATAATCAGGATAAGCTGTTAAGTCTGTAAATTTCTTGGTAACAAAATCAGAATCTACTTGCCATTCACCTGTTTTAAGCCATTTCACCTTCCTGACATGTTTGTAGTTAGCTTTTTTATCATCAAAGATGTAGTCCGATACAACTTCACCAATACCTAAAATAGTTCTTTTTCCTTGTTTTGCAAAAATGAAGTCCCCAACACGCAACTTATTCACAAACTGATCACATGCAAGTGTATTGTTTCGCTGATTTGTCTCTGATGGATACAATTGGTCGAAGAGTGGCTTCATCTCATCTCTTGAATTAAAACTTGTGATATCTCCAAGCTTATCCCAGTCTAAACTTATTATTCCTTGACTTTTATAGTCATCCCACTGATGTTCATATGAACCAGTTCCTATCACCCAATATTTTGAAGTAGAAGTCTGCTCTTTGACATCATATTTCTTATTTAGGTAGCTAAAAAACTGATCTAACTCAAGATTAAGGGGTAATAACGTTCTCTGCCCTATTACCCGAAGATATCTTTCCCTTACTGGACTAACTGCTTCGTTGAAATCAAGGAAATTTTTGGCATGATCGTTACTAGAGAGGTTTACTGGAATACCAAACAAGTGCAGTGCGAAAATATCTCTACTGTTAAACAGTACGAAATCGTCAGCAAATACATTTGCCAGTATTTCACTCAGTGAGCCTTTCCCAAAGCCTAAAATCTCATATTCCTTATCTGAGAAAATCTTGCTTACTCGAACTTCCAATGGATCTTTTCCATTTAGGAGATAGATAAATACTTTCTTGTAGTGTTCAATTGGGTGATTTGGTCTTCCCACTGCTCTTTTTTTTGCCAGCGCCAAAGAATTAAAAGCATGGATATTGTTTCCAATTTGTTGCACATCTTCCCATTCTATCTTTTCTAACTTTTCTTTTTTGAAAAAACTCTGAAAGAAATCGTAATGCTTTTTTACTACTCCTTCAGTTTCTTTCAACCAAGTATCTGCAACTTCTTTATACTCCTGAAGGTATCCATCAAGTTTATCCACTTATAGCTAACTCAAGAGTAAACCAAGTGCTATACTAGAACGAGTTAGTAAAAAGAAAAAACAAATGGCATACAGTATCGATCTTAGAAAACGAGTAGTAACATTTGTGAACAACGGGGGCAGCAAAGCAGAGGCCGCAAGAAGATTCCAAATAAGTCTTTGGTGTGTACATGATTGGTGCACACGAACAAGTTTAAAACCAGCTCCAATGCACGGAAGACGAAGGAAGTTTTCTTGGGAAGCATTACAACAGCACGTAGAAGAGTATCCATCAATGCTCATCAAAGAGAGAGCAGTGGTGTTTGGAGTTGCTGCAACAACTATTCTTAATGCCTTACAACAGATGCAAATACGCTATAAAAAAAATGCTACGGTACAAAGAAAGAGACTATGAACAGCGTATACAGTATTTACAAGCCTTACGAGCATACATTACGGAGCAAGGGAGTGAGTATATTGTGTACATTGATGAAACAGGATTTGAGAAAGAAGGAGTAAATACTCACGGCTGGAGTAAGCAAGGGAAGCGACTCTACGGAGAACAGCCAAGCAACAGACGCCCAAGAACGAGTTTGGTTGCAGGAAAGTGGAACGAAACACTGCTCGCACCAGTGCTTTTTGCAGGAGTGATGGATGGTATATGGTTTCATACATGGTTGCAAGAACATCTACTCCCCGAGCTACCGGCACCATCACTCCTGATACTGGACAATGCACCATTCCACAAAAAGGCAGCAATACGCGCACAGCTTGAAGGGACACCTCATACGGTACTGTTTCTTCCACCATATTCCCCCGACTTCAACCCAATTGAACAAGTATTTGCCTGGATGAAGAACAAGCGCAAACACGTTCCTGACATTTCTCTCGATGAACTCGTTTTGTCGTATGGTTCTTTTTTGAGTTAGCTATAGTACTCCTTATTGGTTGTTGTTTATACTTTTTATCTCCATCACATTATAGGCAATACTCGAAATTAATTTAAATTTTCAAACAGTATATTGCTGTAACTGCCTTACAGAGGACTCTTTTATTTTGGTAAAGCTGCATTTCTTCAACCTTGTTTCCTAAAAATACTTTCAATTCTTCACTTGCATTCTCTATCCCTGATGAAGCATTCAGTGCTACAAAAAGAAGGAGGCATCTACAAGATGCCTCCAACGTGAGTGAATGGTTATTTAAATTGTACGGGACAAAAATCTTTGCTCCCTACTTCTTCTTATCGTAGAAAAAGATGCCCCAAATATTTTTTTCTCTGTACAGCGAGCTGAGTGGCTGACTCTTACCGCAGTTGCCTGGGCCGGAGTTGTTGACGAGGTATTCGCCGTTTTTCTTTCCGACGATTAGTACGGCGTGTTGGTAACCGTTTTTGGTGATCCCCTGTAGGATTGCGGGCTTGCCAGCACGGAGAAACTCGTCAACTTTGGATTTTACTTCGTTGTCCCAACGGTTGCGGTACTGTGGATACACCCAGACTAGGTTTGGGGAGCCAACTGCTGCCCATTTCATATACTCACTTCCACCGTTTGCTTTCTTTACTTTTTCTGGTGTAGTGAAATTGGGACTGAAGGTGTTGTATAGCATTGTTCTAGCCATGAGATAGCATGGTCCAGAACGTTTTTGGCAAAAAAGTGGTGAGTTAGTTGTAGGAATATTATTGGGGTCTACACCAACGCTTTTTGCTGGTGCTTTTGTGGTTTGGGCAGTTTCACCTTTGGAGTAAAGCTGCTCTTTTAGCGAGGAAAATTTTTCTGCTGGAGCTGCGAGGGAGAGAGCGGGAATAAGTAGGAATGTTGCAACTAAAGCTGAGGTGATTTTTTTCATAGTGTGTGGTCCTCTGATCATTATGTAGTGAAGGGAAATAGGGGTGATCTAGTAATGAACTGTTTGTTGATTATTTGATAATTTTGAAGTAGTAAAGCGCATTGATAGCCGTGATTACTATCATTGTGAGAAAAATAGCACTGAGAAAAACGAGTATGACATGGGTCGAGGAGTATGTTACCGGATCAGATAGATTTTGCAAAGCCGGCTGCTGTGGCGGGGTTTTGATGGAGTCCATCACCGTGTTCTGAATCTCGACTTTTGCTTCTTTTTGCACTGGTGCGGTCACTGCATCCATTGCTACTGCTTCTGGTGATGTGTCGGGCACTGCTGTGACAGGTGGTTGATTCTGGGTGAGGTCTATAATGTTTTCGCGAGGAACACCTGAGCGTTTGATCGGTGTTAGTGCGTAGCGAACTACTGGGCGTGGGTCATCAGATGGTGGAGCAGCAGGAATCGGTGCTTTTCTTTCTCTGGTTGCTCTTCGAGGTGTTTTTTTTGCAGCACTGTTAATAACTACTGCTGGCGTTTTTTTAGTTTTTGTTTTTGTTGGCATATATCGACCTCACTAAATTTATCTAGTCAGTTTAGCAGGATTTTGTTGCTTTTGTCAAGCGGTGAAGCTATCGCGGTGCACAAATTGTACAATATCTATCTACTACTTATAGTGCGTTTAATACTACCACAGAGATCGGGTATTCTTTGCCGACGCTATGCTGTCCCGCCAATACACTATACGTGCTACAAATGCCACAAAGACGGCATTTGTAGCACGTATAGAAAAACGGGAGGACAGATTTCGTCGGAGTATACTTCCCAATCACACGTTTGAATATGGTATATGAATACATGTTTTAAAATTGCACTTTATGTGTAAGTTATATTTTTTTGTGTAATTCATACCTTTCGAAGGAGAGAAAAAGCATGTAGGCATCCTGCAAACCACCCGCTTGCCGTTGTCCGTGGGCGGACAACTGGCACGGTAAGCTTTTATTTCTCTTTATCCTGTTGTTCTCGTATTTTTTCCACAAATCGTTTGTAGTCATCTTTCCAGCGGTCAAAGGTGCCGAGGAGGTGTTCGAGTTTTTCTTCTAATTTGCTAAGATCTTTGGCGTTTTCGAATTTGCCGAATTCGTACTCAACCACGTCGTCGTATATTTTTTTGTTGAAAATACGGTAAATGTTTGCCAGATTGTACTTGTGAACGAGGTTGAGGCGGCCTTCTTTTTCCAGGCGGCGAACGCTGACCCATATGTTGGTTGTGGTGCATATGCCATATTTACCAAATTTGATGGCACGGTAGACGTAGTCGTTGTCTTCGTACAATACTATTTTTTCGTCGAAGCCTCCTAAGCGGCGATGAAGACGGTTTGTTGTGAGAATGCAAAAACCTGGGATGTAGGGGTAGAATTTCTTGGTGGAGGTGTGGAGGAGGTTGGTGAAAAAGTAAAAGAGGTGATCGAGGTTCATTGAGGAAAGGGGGTAAATGGTTGTTGTGGTGATCTGGTAATACTTTTTATCAAATTCAGCGAGGAACTTTTCAAGGCAATCTTCGGGAAGGAGTACGTCGGCATCGAGAAATAGGAGGTATTTTCCTTTTGCAGCAGCGGCTCCGGCGTTTCTGCCAACGGCGGGCATGCCACCTTTCACTAGCTTGCAACCGAATTTTTTGGCGATTTCTTGAGTGCCATCCGATGAGTTGGCGTCTGCAACGATGATTTCGTAGTCGGTGTAGGTCTGTTTTTCGATAGAGAGGAGCAACTTGGGTAAATAGGTTGCTTCGTTTAGAGTTGGTATTACGATTGAAATCATAAGATATTATTTCTTAGGTTTTGCTTTTACCTTGGTTCTAAATTTTTTGTAGCCTGTCTGTTTGTTTGCTGCTTTGTCGAGGAATTTTTCGAGAAAGACTTCAACCTTGTTCAGGTCTTTGGTGTGTACTGCTTTTGGATCATATTCCTCTTCTTTCTTTTCTGTTGCCCCTTTGATAGCAAAAAGGCGTGGGAGATTGGTAAGTAGGTATTTATTTATAAGGTTGAGTCGGCCTTCCTTTTCTAAGCGGCGGACGCTGACCCAGATGTTGGATGAGGTGCAAACGCCATATTTTCCAAATTTGATGGCACGGGTGGCGTAGTCGTGGTCTTCTGCTACGGTGAGTGATTCGTCAAATCCCCCGATCCGGCGGTGCATTCTTTCGGTAACAAAAACACAAGAGCCCGGCATGAAAGGGAAAAAGTTGTTGGTAGTTTTGTAGAAGGCGTTGCAGTAGTAGAAAAAAAGCTGATCGATGTTCAGATCAGAAAGAGGAAAAACCTGAGTTGTTGCAAGCTCATAAAAATTTTCATCAAATTCCTCAAGCGTTTTTTCCAGAAACTCTTCGGGCAAGATGACATCAGCGTCAAGAAAAAGCAAATATTCGCCTTTTGCAATAACTGCTCCTGCATTTCTCCCTGCAGATGGCTGACCGCCGTCAACAATAATGCAGTTAAATTTCTCGGCAATAGCACGAGTTGTGTCTGTGGAGTTTGCGTCAGCAATTATTATTTCAACGTCTTTGTAGGTTTGGCGTTCGATGGAGAGGAGAAGTTTTGGTAGAAAGCTTTCTTCGTTGAACGTTGGGATAATTATCGAAATCATAAACGTACTACCTGATTGATTGTGTCTATTTTCTCAATTTTTTTCTATTTTTTCCAATACTCTTGAAGTAAATACCTTTCCCTTGTGTCATCCTGAGGCATTTGTGAAGGATCTCTTCGAGTTGTGGTGGGCTTTCTATTTCCCTGATAGTGTTCGAAGAGATCCTTCGGCTTCGGGGACTTCGCTCAGGATGACATATTGTTGCCTTGTTCACTTAACTGTAGTCATTGGCTTGTTTGTGTGCTCCAAACTCTTTATAGTTTTGTTGATACCGACTTTTGCAACCATGGCTAAAGAAAAGCAAGAACAACCTGCAAAAAAGAAGCCTGCCCTCGTGCTTTTTGCGAGTAATCGTAAGGCATTGTTTAATTATGAAATTGTTGAGAAGAAAGAAGCTGGGATTGTGTTAACTGGTAGCGAAGTGAAATCTATTCGTAAGGGTCGAATCACGATTACCGAATCGTATGCAAAATTTATGAATGATGGGTTATTTTTGATTAACGCGCATATTTCTCCTTATCAGTCTCATCAGAAAAATTTGAAAGACCCCTCCCCTACCCGTAGCCGTAAACTGCTACTGCATCAGAATGAACTTGATCGTCTACTAGGGAAATCTCAAGAAAAGGGTCTGGCGCTGGTGCCTCTTTCTGTGTATTTGAAAAATAACAAAATCAAGATTGAGATAGGTGTTGGACGTGGCAAGAAGAAGCACGATAAACGAGAGTCAATCAAGAAGCGAGATGATGAGCGACGAATAAGACGAGAAGAATAATGTTGAGCATTTTGTAATGCTTTTTTTTAGCTTACGTACTCTGGGACGAACTAATAAGGAGTTCTACCATGAGAAAAACATTATTCATCGCAACTGCAGCACTAACTATTCTACTTTCAGGATCTGCACATGCAGTTGTTAGTCAACCAGCATTTCCAGATAATTCCAAGCAACCTCAAAACTTTTGGGCAAGTGGGTACCAGGCTAAGTGGATCAATCAAACTTCAGCACACACGGATGATGAGTATTTTGATGTTCATCCAGGTGATCAGCTATTTGTTGAGGCGACCTTCCAAAACACTGGTGATGTCGAATGGTTCGGGAGTGTCAGTAATCCCTGTATTTCCATCTATAAAGACCCAAGGGTCACCAGTTCATGGACAGGTAAAGATACCTATGGAAGTAATAACTATGGCACTAGTGAGTTTCAAGACCCTCTTTGGAATAGTCAGTACAACTTGGATTGCAAGACAGAAGGTGATGCACAAAAAGGTGGTTTTATGCAGTTTATTTTAGTTTTCTCTATCCCTGAGAATGCGCCAACTGGTTCTTTCCGTGAAGATATTACTATGTCTGCTGGTAACTATTGGGTTGCATCTGTACCTGAAACTGCTGACCCTATCGGAGCAGCTCATATTTGGGTTGGTCTACATATAACACCCAGAGCTGCAGCAGAAAAACCTAGACTTATTGTTCCAATGGAAGCAAATCAGGATATTTCTAAGCTGATTTCGCTTGAATATGACAAGAGCACTTGGCTTCTGAATAAGTATGGTACACTTGAGAACACGCGCATTCCTGAGTGTGTTGTTAACACAACGTTTTCAAACTTTGGATATTATGGATTACCAACACGAGAGACTGCCGCAAGACCAGTTACTTTGTCTACAAAAAAAGCTCTGTATAAAGAACTGTACTACAATTACCCCGAATTGATGCTTGCCTATACGTTCCCTGAATTGAACAATGAAGCTATTTCTCTATCAATAGCAACCAACGAGAACGATAGATCCTGTATTACTCAAGCGGAAGATGTCATTCGTAGTGTAAGCTTCTAAAGTGTAGTTTTTAGAAAAAGCCAGACTCAATGGAGTCTGGCTTTTTTTCATCTGCTCTCATGAACGGCGTCTTGACTTTTTTTCTTTTTTCGTATAGTATTCGGCTTACCTTGGGGATGTATTAGATTCGACAGGGTGGTGTACCTTAACAACTGCAAGCCGAGAGCCGATCGTTGTATCTCGTTAATCAAACAATGGTCACTTCTTATAAATGCTAAAACATTTACTTTTGAGCAAGCTCCTTACGAACTTGCTCTTGCTGCCTAGACTAGTCTAGTGCGCCGTTCATACCTTCTTTTCTCAAGTGGGCGGGTATGAGCGTAATACAGCTTGAGTGCACTGTTCCCGGGTGGGTGGACTGGCAACAGTAAAGACTTTTCCATCTTGGATTCCGGTTATATCTGCCATGAGAATGACCGGTTTCGACACTTTTCTCGTGGACAAGCTTGTAGTAGTTGTTAAGTTCCTATCTTGGACAGGAGGGGCGGTTCCTCCTCATCTCCACCAAATTTATTAATTTTTCTTTAGCAAAAACGCGTTTTTTGCTTTGCTATTAAGTTGTTAATTTGTGTTGTTTCTAGTGGCATCTCTTCCTGTAGAGACAATGGCATGCCTTGTCTACGCAGCGGGTTGGGAATAGTTACCTCAACATAGTCTAGACCTACTAGGTTAGGGAAAAACTGGCAGGTCAGGAAGCGGGAGAAATACAGTGTTCCGCTTCATGATTGCAAAATGATTGAAATTTACTCACAATTTAGTTGCAGTTACATTCTGTCTTTCATGTCTACTTTACTAATTCGAAATATTCCTCCTGCACTTTACAGCCAGCTTTCTGATTTGGCTTCCTGTTACTGTATAAGCATTTCCAAGCAAGCTGTTATTTCTCTTGCTGAGGGCTTGCGTGTTACGGTAGCTCATAAAGAACGGAGAAGGCGGATACTTTCTCAGATACCGGTAAAAACAGATGAAGCGAATGATACAGAAGCTGTGGTTCGTGAGGATAGATCTCGATGATTACTGTGTTTTTTCATGGAAATAGATGTCCCGACAAGTACCTACTCTCACTATTTTACTTTATGTTTAATGACCAAAATTTTCTTTAAACACGAAACAACTCCATTTTTTATTTCATAGGATTCTTCATGCAAAAACAACACGAACACATCGACGGTCTTGAAATAAAAAAACTGGTCTACGAAGGCTTTGGGCTTGGGAATGGGGATGAGAAAAGTAAAACGGTGTTTGTGCGAAAGGCGTATCCTGGGGATGTGGTGAATGTAGAGCTGTTCAAACGTAAACGAGCAAACGGTTGGGCAAATGTGTTGGAAGTTGTGAAGCCGTCACCAAGCAGAGTTGAGCCAAGATGTGTTCATTTCAAAGAATGTGGTGGTTGTCCTTGGCAGGGGCTAGAATACTCTGAGCAGTTGAGATGGAAGCAAACGATTATTCAAGAAGTGTTGGATTCCGTGGGGAAATTGAATGTGAAGATTGAACCGGTTCTTCCCTCTGGTGATACGTTTGGATTTAGGAATAAAGTTGAGCTTTCATTTGAGGCGGATGAGCAGGGACATCCTTTCCTTGGCTTTCATAAACAAGGTAGCCATTGGGAAGTGTTGAATATTTCTATGTGTCCGATTCAGACGGAAATTGCTCAACGAGCAATGAAGCTGATACAAGATTTCTTTGCACAAACAACGTTGCCCGTGTACGAGTCTCGGGATAATAGCGGTTTTTTAAAGTCTTTCACGATTCGGTATAGTTTTTACACTGGTAAATTACTGTTTGGCATACTGACCAACATGGGGAACTTTCCTGAGTTTGATGATCTAGGAAATCTGTTGAAGAAAGAGCTTGGTGATACGTTTGCTGGCATACTTTGGTTTATTGAAAAGCAGGAGAAAGGTAAAGCTACCACTCGCGTTATTCAGGCACAAAAAGGTGATGATTTTCTTGAGGAGCAGGTGAACGGGATGTTGTTTACAATACCGGCTACCGCTTTTTTCCAAACTAATTCCCAGCAGGCGGAACAACTGGCAAAGGTCACTTTGGATTTTGCTGATTTGCAGGCTGATGATACGTTAATCGATGTGTACTGTGGTTCTGGTTTTTTCACTCTTCAGGGTGCTATGAAGTGCAAGTCAGCAACTGGAATCGAACTTGAACCTGAGTTGATCTTGATGGCGGAGCAGAATGCGATAAAAAACTCTATTTCTAACGCTACTTTCCTTACTGGTAACTCCCGCCCAGTGCTTAAAACATTTGTGCTCAATGAAAAGACGTTCTCTGTCTGCATCATCGATCCACCGCGATCTGGTCTTATCCCTAAAGTGGTTACGAGAATTGCCGCTCTTGCTCCAAAACGAATTGTGTATGTGTCTTGCAATCCTGTGACATTTGCTAGAGACTGCCAACTGTTTGCTGAAGAGGGGTATCATTTGAAAAAAGTGCAGCCGGTAGATATGTTTCCACAGACGTATCATTGCGAGGTTGTGGGTCTACTGGAGCGGTAACTGTGTTCCCAAAACATTACTACGCTCTCTTCTCCATAGAATTCCAATTTCTTCATAACAATTTATTAGACAGTCACACAGCTGTAAATACTTAGTTTAACAGCTAATAAACTGCAACAGTATTGACATTTCCCTCCACCTCTCCTAATCAACGAATCTTGACTTAGCCTTCTTTATCGGCATACTGAAGCTATCGTGTAAAACAAATAGAGTATTTGGATTGAAATCATTTACCCCACTTCGTACCTTTTTATTTTCGAGCTTATTCCATTTTCTTATTTTTTCTTTCTTTATCTATCTGCCCATCTTTCTTTCTCAACCTGGTGTGCTGGCAGCTCCTGTTGCTAGTATTTCTGCTTTTCAACCGAAGATGGAGCACATGACTGTGACCTTATTGCCCCGCAGGATCCAGTTACAAAATACCAGTGCTGCGACTCTTGAAAATGCACGTTTCTATTCAGTTGTTTACTCAATGTCTGGTGAGCAATTAGGAAGTTCGGAAATTGAAGTACTTCCGTCAGTCAATGCAGGACAACGGGTTTGGAATTCTTCTCAGTGGAAGATAAACTTTGCCCAGCCACTATCGCAGTATCGAGTGTGTTCATATTTACTTCTCTCTGATGGAACAACGGCTGATACATCGTGTCTTGCTTATAGTACGGTTCCAGTTTTAGGTTGGGGCGGGGGTTTGGCTTTTGTGCTTTGCTGTTTTCTTATGCTCTTGTTCGTGATGCGATCGAAGACATTGCAGAAAAAAATTCCCCAATATAGTTGCAATGAGCAGAAAAAACACAGATAGAGACACCATTCTTGAGCATTTTTGAAGCGTTGTATATTCATAGGTAAACGTTGGCGCACCTGCCTCTTCACCTATTGGGACTACGGTAACTCTTTCAAGTGTGGATATTTTTCTTTCTTCTGCAGTATTTTTCTCAATAAGATTTGGGGAATAGGTGCTAGGAAAAATTTCATATCTTGGGGTGTTTGTGGCATTCCTAGCATTTACAGCAGATGAAGAGAGTTGCGGGAAGAGTGTCGTCAGAATTTTTTTTGTTGCATTATTATTGTTGTATAGAACATCATAGAAAAGATTTCCACCGACAACATACACTGTTTTTCCTCGAAATTGCTTCGTTCCTATCAGCGACATTCTGTCACCGTTACTATTCAGATATGCACTTGTAGTATCCAGATTTTCTGGAAGTACTCCATTCCAAACGCCACCGTCTTGAGTGAATCGAATATTTTCCGTGCTACCGGTATAGTCAACACTAGTGCGATCAGTTGGCTTGATAGCAAAAGGTATCAGGGTGATTTGGAGTTCTTTTAGGGGTTCAGGGTCGTAGTAGGCATTATATGTTGGAAAATTGAGTACAATCTGATGTCCGTCTTTAGCAAGATACCGCTCGAGTAGGTCGGCAAAGTGTTGTTCATTTCTACTATACATATGAGAGAGGATAAGCAGTTCAAACGAGTTGACCAGTGATTCGTCATAATCTTCAAG
The DNA here is from genome assembly GCA_037128935.1 of bacterium. GTDB lineage: Bacteria > Patescibacteriota > CG2-30-54-11 > JBAXVQ01 > JBAXVQ01 > JBAXVQ01. Next base: position 30,356 of record JBAXVQ010000004.1, read on the forward strand.
ATAGGGAGAGCTCCCTACTAGGGCTCCAGGAAAGGCTTCACTGATTGAACCTGGATTTTTCCCAATCACGAGAGTCGAAGCAGTTAAGGCTTTTGAAAAACTTTGTTGTTGATAATTTACCATCAGTGTTGATTCATTATTTTCATAGGTTACAGTAAATCCGTTTTCTAGTAACATCCGTTTAAAATCGCTATCCTCGATTGAAAATCTTACGATGCCAATATCTAACATATCTAATCTTGCTAGTACGTACTCGTAGTTATGTTGTTTGATTGCATCGATAATGAGAGCAATTGAAGGGCCTTGATATGACGCCTCATATGCCCACCCAAGTGCACTCATTTTTTTTCCTATCGTTATTGGAAAGTATTCCGAAGCCGCCGTGGCTGGAACTAGCGATAAGTAATGCGTACTATTGGGAACTTCTGCCATTTTCTCGGCTATCTCTTTCTCATCTGCATATTCCGATGTCCTAATGAGACGAAGATAGTCTCCGTTGTCATAAACTACGACAAAGCAAATTCCAGCAAGAAGTATCCATCTGAACAGATGGATTTTTTTTGTATTGATAAGCACTTCGACAGCACAACCGGAAAGTAGCGCTATTGTTAACGCAAGAATATTGAGGAACCGTTCGGGCAGAAGCAGATTACTCCAGGGAATCAGCTCATAAAACAGTGTGTTTGTTCCAAAAGAAAGTACAATGAGAATTATGGAAATTACTCCAATTAGTCTAATTTCCGGATAGCGTTTTCCTTTATAAAAAGCACCAATTGCTGCTAAAGCAACAAGACTTATTCCGATATATATTGATTCAATCGAGCTATATCTCGTAAATGGGGTGAAAAGTGTAAGCGTGGTGGAGAATTGACTTAGTTTTTCAGGAGAAAGTATGTTGGAAAACCCCGGTAGTTCAGGAAATACATATGCTGGTACAATCCAGAAAAACGCTAACAGTATAGCCACAACGTAACTACATGCGAGTAACAATATTCTTTTTGGGCTTTCTCTAAATCTTGGAAAAAACGTAACTCCGACTGTTACGAGTATTACTATGGATAATAAGCCCTGCACTGCTTGCATTGTGTGTGCTAGTAATAGAATCCATGTGCTGCAAATTATAATAAGAAGCGTCCTGAGGGCTACTTTTTTTTTCTGAATGAGAAACAAACTTTCAAAGAACAAAAACGGAAAGATAGCTATAAATAGTGCACGTGGCAAATTCCCCTCATCGAAGATTGTGCGGATGGTGTAGGGAAATATAACATAAATCAGGGCTGTGAAGAGTGCAGCGACTGGTGATAGCCAACGCCTACTGTACAGAAGCATGCTGACGCCACCGACTAAGAGTGCACCCACAGAGATTGCCTTATATACTACCGTTGCATTTCCAACAAACACCATCCCAGCTAGGCCAAGAAAATATACCAATGGGGGATAGTATCTCAATAGGTCGTGACCCAGATACCAGTCATTTGTCCAAGTCAGAATTGTTCCATTTTCTTTCCAGTTACTGTATAGCTGCTCCAGTTTGAAAATATGTCCCATGCTGTCAGACCCAAAGGGATAGAGTGAAGAACTGAGATAGTTGGCTACAATTGCTAACACTACTCCAACAAATACACCCACTACGGCAATTGTTACTAATTTTCTTTGCTTAGTATTATCTTCGTTTACCATTAGTACTTTCCAATCACAAAATGCTCAAAAGCAAACGTAGAAATAATTACCAGTGGGATACCAAATGCCATCGCTTTTTTTAAAATATGACCACGTTCGACAAATCGTATGATAGGACCAGTTCTTTCCCAAGCCGATTTCCCATCTATGTAGACACGAAGATATCCTGAAAGTCTAAAAAAATACGCAATAAAGCGATAGAATGGCACGGTAATCAACATCCAAAAGTATTCACGAATGACCACTTTGGTTGATGACTGGCTAATAGCGTACATACCAATAACTCGTAGCCCCTCAAGCAGAATATATGATACGTACATCAGTAAAACTGCATAAACAACCGTAACAAAGCTATAAAGATCGACTTGAATAAACAGCAATATCATCGGGATCCAAAGTAGTCGAGCAAAACCAGCTGTATGGTCGGTGAAAAGTCTGAACGACAACAATCGCCTACCTCGAATAGGACATTTTTTTACTATTTCTTTGCAATATTTTCCTGAAACTTGGAGTTGACCTTGCCTCCAGCGTACTCGTTGTGAGTAAAGCTCGTCGAGGCTAATTATTGGATCAACATAGACCAAGGCATTGTGTATGTATCCAATTTTTTTTCCAAGCATATGCAATTGCCATGTAATATCCATATCTTCAGCGAGTGTGTCATTTGGATAGGTCACCTGCTCAAATACTTCTTTTCTCATCATGCTAAAAGCGCCGGATAGTGTGAAAATTGAGTTGTTCAAGGACTGAAAATAACGCCCCAAGGCATATGCGTTGGTGTACTCAAAAAACTGTCCAATGGCCAAAAATCTTGGAATTGCTTTGGTTTTTATTGAGGCAATTAGTTCATGATCATGGTTCCAGGCAATTTCAATATTTCCGGTTGCAGCATCAATTTCGGGATTATTTTCAAAATACAAAACACTATTGAGTAGTGCATCTTTGGCTAGAACAACATCAGCATCCAAACAGATTATGTACTTTCCCTTCGCTTTTTCTATTCCGAGTGTTAGTGCATGTGCTTTCCCTTGGTTCACTACATACGTTTCCAAATGAACCGTCATTTTTTTGTTATGCAAAGCTTTCCAACGCGTTACTCTTGTGGCTGTCTTATCTCTACTTCCATCGTCGACAATGATTATTTCGTAACTTTCTTGAGGATATTTTTGCTTTATCAGCGTGTTTAAACAGCGTTGAATACCTTTTTCCTCATTATGTGCTGGAATCACTATGCTGATAAATGGTAGTAAAAATCGCTTATTTTTGGGTTTTCGTACTTTGTTTTTATAAAAGTGTATAAGTACTGCGAGTACTTTTATTGATGTTTTGAAATAATCAATCAGCACAATCAATACTACCCAAGGAAGCCAGATTACAATAAAAAGTACAATTTCATTCATTTTAGTGTGCCCGTACTTTTTTTCTGGTGAATAGGATGGTGTCCCGCGTAAGCATTGCGTAATACAGAGCCATTACCATACAAAAAAAGAAAAGCCTAGCAACCACGGTGTGCATAATAAAAAGCACTTCACCCCCAAAATGAGCTACTGCTCCGACGATAATGAGTATTCTTAGAATATTTATGATGTAGATATAGAGTAGTCCTAATGCAATATATGCTACTTTAATTTCAATTTTCCAAAGAGGACAAAAACCCACAATAATACTAAAAATAGTCATTTCAAAGATACTTGAGCATTCCAATCCGATATCGAGAATAATTTTTTCTTTTGTAACTGTTTCGATAATTAGTAAATGGTTTTGCCAAATACTAGATGGAATACCTAGGATACTCGCCCAAAAAGCTGTGTGAGTACTTTCAATGGTCTGCATAAGTTCATACATTCCAAACGTTCTTAAAAGCACCACCCCAATTATTAACGAAAATATACTTACTAGAAGAAAAACAGTGAAAAAGAAACGCTGAATTCGCAAGTAGAGTACTACTACAAGCGAGCAATAGATAAATACTAGCGTTGGAATTAGTGTTTGAGACATTTTTCTTCTATTATATTTTTTATTTTTGTTAAGTATTCTTCACTAAACTTTTATTGCAAATTGTTATTTTTTTTACAATTTATTTGTTAAGATATACTTTCTATTTTTTAATTCGACGCTATGATAATCGCTGTAAACGGCTTTACTGCGACGAGTACTTGCTGTGATTTTGTTTTTCTCAATTCTTTGCACAACCACTTCCCTACTTTCTTCTTGATTAAAATATCTTGTTATCTTACTTGTTTTTTTGTGAAAAGTAAAGGGTTCTTATAGTGAGTACTCTCAGAGGGTTGCCACTCCGATGAAGCAGTATTCTGATGCAAAATTGATCAGGGGCTCAAAATCCCAAGATAAGCTGTGTCTCTATCCCGTTCTTTGGCCCTATGAAGACTAGGAACATGATTGTGGCAGTGAATACGCACTTACAATGCGATTTATTGCAGCTCGCAGGGTGAACAGATACAATAGTAACCGTTACTGAATACAAACATTTCCTATGAAAGACTTTTTTCGTTGGATGCAGCCTGGAATTGGCATAAAGCGCTGGGTTGTGATGATAGGTGCTGGGCTTATTTTTGTGTCGCTTGGGATAGCTATGTTATTAGTAAATTTCTATCGCACTGTAGGCTTTAGCGGCGTGGCTGGTGTATTTGCATATTATTCAACTGGTCAGTTTATCACTCGACCATGGCGTGCAGTTCTTTTGATTCTAGGTGGTGGTATTTTTGCTACTTACGGAACTTGGCACTTCCAAAGTGCTTTTTTAGAGCCATTTTTAACTCGAAGAGAAAAGCTTTTTGATACGCTACAACGATATTATAGAGCAAACCGTGGTCCAAGGATTGTTACCATAGGTGGCGGTACTGGGATGTCGCTGCTTCTGAGGGGTGTAAAAGAATATAGCAATTCAATTACCGCAATTGTTACTGTTGCTGATAGTGGTGGAAGTTCAGGCCGCTTGCGAAAAAATCTTGGTGTACTCCCACCTGGTGATATTCGGCAAAATATTATTGCTCTTTCTGATACTGAGTCGTTAATGGCCAAACTTTTTGACTACCGGTTTGAAGGCGACCGTTATGGCGAAGGACTTTCGTTAGAAGGGCAAAATTTTGGTAATCTTTTCTTGGTTGCGATGAATAATATTACTGGTGATTTTGCTAAAGCTGTAACCGAATCTTCAAGAATTTTAGCTATTAGAGGAAGGGTTTTGCCTTCTACTGTTACACCGATTACGCTTTGTGCTCGATTAAAAAACGGCGAAATTATCAGAGAAGAAGAGAATATCGATCTTGGAAAATTTGTGGCATCACCTATTGAAAAAGTTTTTCTAGAACCCGAAGCTCCAACAGCTCTTCCGGAGGCTGTGGATGCTTTAAAAAAAGCAGAGATTATTATTCTCGGTCCTGGTGATCTCTACACCAGCATATTACCTAATTTATTGGTACCAGAGATCAGTGAAGCTATAAAACAGTCTTCAGCTGTCAAATTTTTTGTTTGCAATGTTGCAAATAAGCCAACAGAAACTGCGAATTACAGTGTAAGTAGCTATTTGGAAACTTTTGTAAAACACATAGGTGATCCTTTAGTACATTTTGTGTTGATCAATAACAATTTTGATAACCCACCTAGAAGAGAAACTACACCTTACGTAAAAATTGATCAGGAAAAATTTAAAGAGTATAGAAAAATAACGTTTGTGCAGGATGATTTTATCGAACCAACCTTTACTGTTCGTCATGATCCCAAAAAAGTTGCTTCGGCTATCATGACCTTGTTTAAAGAGGTGAACTTTTAACTATTTCTTTTGTTCTTGCAGCCTTCTTCTGGAATCAGTAAGCTTAGTGGTAATGGAAATCGCAGGAGGACTTGTCATTAGTTCCAGCAAAAAAAAACAAACTACATCAAGAAAACCAGCTTCTGTAAAGCCAAAAAGTCAAAAGGCTTCGGTTAAAGAAGTTAAGTCTAAAGCTGTGCAGGATGCTATTGACGAAACGTTAACTGAGAAAATATCAGAAATACTTGCTGTGCATGAACCGAAGAAGCACCTTCTTTCACCTGGAAGAAGTGCATTTAACATTTTTTTCGTTGGCTGGGCTGTAACGATGGTTGATCAGATTACAAAGTTTTTGGCACTAGTGTTTCTTAAGCCAGTTGACCGTTTATCAGTATTACTGTTTGATCTACGTTATGTTCAAAATACTGGTGCTGCTTTTGGAATTTTGCAAAACTCAACGCTGTTTCTAACGTTTATTTCTTTAGTGTTTGTTACTGGGGCATTGAGCATTACAGTTATTCTCTCAGCAATGCCTAAGTCTGCACTGGCAAAAAGCATTCATCATTACACGCAACACCAGTTGGGAACTGCTGGGCTAGGATTAATTTTCGGTGGTGCTTTGGGCAATTTGCTAGATAGGACAATACGTGAGTATGTTATCGATTTTGTTGACTTTCGTGTCTGGCCAGTGTTTAATTTTGCAGACGCCTGCATTGTAGTGGGCATTATTTCCTTAGTCTGGGTATGGTACAAATATGATCAATCTAACAGTAAAAAAACCTAAGATAGCAACTCTTGGTAGTCACACCGCTCTACAAATCCTCAAAGGCGCTAATGATGAAGGTTTTTCAACGATAGCAGTCTGTACTAAGGAGCAAGAGGCTATCTATCGTTCGTTATTTCCTATTGCGGATGAAATTATCGTTATCGATTCCTATCGCGACTTTTTTGATGTCGAAAAAAAGTTGATTGAAGAAAATGCAATAGTTATCCCTCACGGCTCTTTTGTCGCATATCTTAATCTCGAGGCTCATCAGAAAATGCAGGTGCCTTATTTTGGCAACAAGGATATTCTGAGGTGGGAATTTGATCGCAAGCAACAAAAACATTGGATGGCTGAAGCTGGCGTTATGTTGCCTCATGTATTTGAAAATCACGATGATATTGATCGTCCGATTATTGTAAAATTTTATGGTGCTGGTGGTGGTAAAGGTTATTTTTTCGTTAAAAATAAAGAAGAGTTTCGCCGTGAAGTTGAGCTAAGAAAGCTTGATACCTCTCAAGTTATTTTGCAGGAATATATTGTTGGATGCCCGGTGTATATTCACTATTTTTATTCTTTGTTGGATGATCGTCTTGAGATAATGAGTCTTGATCGACGCTATGAGACTAATGTTGATAGTTTAGGGCGTATCCCTTCAAGCAATCAAAAAGGTATGGAGCTTGATCCGTCATTTGTGGTAATTGGAAATACCCCATTGGTACTGAGAGAGTCGTTGCTTGGAAAGGTCTATGAAATGGGTAGGGCTGTTGTAGATGTTTCGAAAAAACTTTGCCCTCACAAGGGACTTTACGGTGCATTTTGTTTGGAAACTGTTGCGACACCAGATCAAGATTTCTATGTTATTGAAATGTCTGCACGTATTGTTGCCGGAACAAACCTATGTATAAATGGATCTTATTATACTGATCTTGTTTACGATGTTCCGATGAGCACTGGTAGAAGAATCGCTTTAGAAATAAACAAGGCGATTGAGTTTGGTCGTCTGGATGAAATTGTATAGTTTTGCGTTTTAACGTTGCGTTGTTATTTTTGAAGTTAAAAGGTGGTATAGTTTCTGATTACACGGTGTTTCTATGAGCAAACAAAAAACAATTTTTCCCAACCTCTCTTGGCCCTCAACTTTTTTCGTGCTTTGTGTAATAGTTTTGCTAGGAATTGTTCTCCGTTGCTATGGATTGAACTTTGGATTGCCTGAATTTTATGACTATGATGAACCATTTATGGTCGATGCAGCAATGAATATTGCTGCAGGCGATTTAAACCCTCACTACTTTAATTATCCGGCTTCTACTCTTATTTATCCTCTCGCTGGTTTGTATCGAAGCTATTATCAGATTGAGAAAACAACTGACAACACACTTTCTTTTTCTCTCTTTGCAAAACAACAAGAAATCGATCCATCACTTCTCTATTTGACTGGAAGGTCTCTTAGTCTGTTGTATAGTTTGGGAAGTATTTTGCTTTTATTTCTGCTGGGGAAACTAGTTTTTTCCAAGAGAGTTGGTTTACTCTCCTCTTTCTTTTTAGCCATCTGTCCCTTGGCTGTCGAACGATCTAAAGTGATTCGGGTTGATAGTGCTTTGCTTTTTTTTCTTTTACTGCTGCTTTACCTGTCTTTTCGCTACTACCAAACTGGCAAAGCTACCTATGCCTATCTCTCTGGTGCAGCTTTAGGTTTGTCTATAGCTTCAAAATACACTGGGATAGTAGGTGTTGTTGTTCTTGTTGCAGCACTTTTTCTTCGATGGCGAGAGAAAAACCCAAACAAAATACTTCATCATTTTTTGAGGGTAAGGGAGTTCTTTTTCGCTCTATTATCGGCTGTAGGGTTATTTCTAATTTCTTCTCCTTTTGTCATTATTGATCACGGTAAAGCTTTTGCTGACTTTTTTTATGAAGCGCGATGGCATCAATTGGGGCATGACAGTTTGCCTGGAGTATGGAATTATCTTTGGTATCTGAGCGTTGCACTACCTCAGGCAATGGGTGGGTTTATAACTGTGTTCGGAATGCTAGGTGTTGTCTTTGTTCTTTCGCAGTATAGAACAAAAACGATGGCTATTGTTCTACTTTTATTTGGCATCTTCTACTGGTTGTTTGTAGGTACACTTCGATTGCAGTGGGTACATTGGATATTGCCAGTTGTACCTGTTCTCTGCCTTTTTGCTGCTTATTCTACCAGTATGTTTATCGATTGGCTGGAGAATAAATTAGGTTGGATTACTATACCCATTCCTTTTGCGGTAGGATTATCGGCAAATGTCCATAGTAGTAACAGTGCTTCATTGATGTTGATCACGAAGACATCTGGAAAGCAAGCAATTTCAGATACATTTGACCAACTTGAAGAAAAAAGATTTTTTACTAGAAATATTCTTCTCACTTCTTTTTTTATTCTGCTTATCAGCTTAAATCCTGTGTATAGTTCTCTTGTTGATGGTTTTTCTAAATCTACAACTACTACACGAGAGTTAGCTGCGAACTGGATTGTGAATACTGTTCCTGTAGGTTCCAAGATTGGGAGAGAGATGTTTTCACCAATGCCTTCTAGCAACCTTTATAGCGTGTACTCACCTAATTTCTTAGCCTTCCATCCTATGAAATTTTATCAGGAGAATAACTTTGATTACTTGATTTCTACTAGTTATCTCTATGAGCAGTTTGTTAAGGAAAATGCACTGTACCCAACCTATGTGGCTTTTTATGACGAGTTGTTTTCATCAGCAAAGCTTTCTGCTGAGTTTGCTTCGAATCCCCTGCCCGACACGGTTTGGAAGTTTCTGCTGAAAAAACCATCTTTAAAAAAAGTGGTTTATGGTTATGATATTAAGATTTATCGGCTTAAGGATAGGTCTTTGTCTTCACCACCTCTTTAATTTTCATCTTGATTGATTGTTCTTGGATTTTACTTTTCCCTGTCTATCTTTTACCGTTGTGTATGTAGTTAATTTGCGAGGCTTTATCATAGTATGAGTATCAACATCAGCGGATATTCTGCGAAAAACGTTACTATTGGGGTTCTTGGCAGCCACTCTGCACTTGAAATTTCTTACGGAGCAAGGCAGGAAGGTTTGAGAAATCTCGTTGTTTCGCAAAAGGGTCGTGAGAAAACATATGCAACAACCTATGCAGCAAGATCGGTAAATGGTCGAGATTTTGGTTGCGTGGATGAGGTTTTAGTTTTAGACACATTCAAAGATATTTTGCTGCCACAGATTCAGCAGCAGATGTTGGACAGGCATGTTATTTTTGTTCCCCATCGCTCATTTGAAGTGTACGTATGCCAAGATAACTACGATGTTTTGTTTAACCAGTTTCCGACACCGATGTTTGGGAATCGGGCAATCTTGGCTGCAGAGGAAAGAAATGCTGATCGCAATCAATACTTTCTTCTTGAAAAAGCTGGTATCCCCTACCCCCAACAATTTACACAAGCAGATCAGATTGATCGGCTTGTAATTGTAAAAGTACCGGAATCGGAACGAAAGTTTGAACGAGGCTTTTTCTTTGCACATACGCCTGATGATTTTCGTCATAAGGTTGAAGGAATGCTTGATACAGGAAAATTAACTGAGAAAGAACTTGATGAGGCTGTGATTGAAGAGTTTATTTTAGGCCCAACAGTAAACCTTAATTTCTTTTATTCTCCACTTGATAAACGACTTGAGCTGTTAGGAACTGATACGAGAAGGCAAACAAACCTCGATGGAATTCTTCGTCTTCCAGCAAGTCAGCAGATGGAGATTGCAAGGAACGGGATGAAGCCGAAATTTGAGGAAGCTGGGCATATTGCTTGCACAGTCCTAGAATCAATGGTTGAGCAAATTTATGAGCTGGGTGAACGGTTTGTTGCAGCAGCAGCTGAGGAGTATGCTCCTGGGATAATTGGGCCTTTTGCTCTACAATGTGCGATCAAGTCAGGGCCACCAAAAAAAGAGTTGATTGTGTATGATGTTTCGCTTCGTGTTCCTGGTTCTCCAGGAATAAAAGCTACTCCGTATTCCGAGTATCTTTGGGGTGAACCAGTAAGTATTGGGAGAAGGATTGCGATGGAGGTGAAAGAGGCGATGAGGAGGGATCAGTTGGGGATGGTGGTGACGTAGTTGCTAGCTACCGACTGCTTTTGCAAGGACTTCACGGTAAAGCTTCTCTTGCATTTTTTGTTGTGCTCTTTCAAACCTAGTATTAATTTCTTCCGCTGTAAGTTGTACATCTGGTTGGTACACCATTTTCAGCGTTGGTAAGCCATTAATTATGATAATATCTGCATCTGATATATTTTCGGAGGGATAAAATTTTAATGATGCATATGTTTTTTGTGCTAAGGTCGTGTCCGCTACAATCTCACCATTATGCGAACGCCCACAACGTGCAGTAAGAAATATCTCCTTGCATGTTGTTCCCTTCAAATCTGCTAGGGTTTTATTAAACATCGCGTCAACGACTTTACGTTCATCTATTCCTTCAATGTCCAAAGTACCTCGAACCGTTGGATGAGTTGTTACTTTTCCAATTTCTAGCTTATCTCCACATTCAATAACGGATAGTGTTCCCAATACTTTCTCTTCACCTATAAACACATAGGTGTTTCTTTTTTGGAATTTTTCATAGTCAAGTATTTCTGAAAATGGCACTCTAGGCTGTCTTTCTACTCCATATGAATGTACCAATAGATTCATGGCGCCCAATAATCTACCTAGCTCGTCGTCAGTTGGCTCGTCTCTGCTTGCTTGTAACTGGTTAAAAATCGGAACTACAAGACCATTTTCTATTACTGTGGCCCTTGCAGTTTTTACTGTTGGATCCCAATCTCCCATTCCTGCTAACCAAGTTACTGCTCTTTGCATAATTGCCATATCGGCTACTTCAATATACCAATCTGGGGCATTTTGTTTTTGTAAATGCTCATTGGTTTGTATTCTCTGGGCTTCTAAATACTGGTAACCTCGCTGCAGCTCTTCAAGACTAAGTATTGCCTTTTTATTTTGTCTTCTCCAGCTCTCTTCCTTTTTCTTTCTTATTTGAAATTTTTCTAGCGTTATTTTATCTAAAGCCCAAAACAAAATTTTACCTGTTTTCGTCAGTAACGCAGGATGATACATCAATCGTAAGTGCTGTTTTTCGAGAACAAAATGAAGGCGAATCGAAACTCGATTTAACAGATCTGTAACTACTTGTTGTTCACTTACTGGATTTACTTTGTCCTTATTTCTTCTCTCTGCTAAATTAGCTCTCTCTTCTTCAGTGAGTGTTGAATTCACATTCTGTCCACGTATTTCAAACATAATTTTAACTTTATCTCATAAGTCTCTATAACTTAGTAACGATTTATTTCATTATTTGTTATCTAAAATTTATATTTTAAAGTAAAATTTCAATACTAAAAAGCAAATATTTAAATATAATTGTTAATATATATTCCAACGAAATTATATCATCATCCAATTTGCCTACAAGGCACCTCTTCACTTACGATGGAGTAACAAGAAATAACAAAAACATGGGAGGCAAAAACATAATGAATTTTATCATCATTGGTGTCATTGTTGTACTTGCAGGTATTGTTGTGCTTTTTTTAATATCCCGAGCCAAAACAAACGATGATCAACAAACACAGTCAAGTCCGCCGATGAATGATTTTTCCGATACGGGTTTTGATAACCATACTTATGATGCATCTTTATCGAATGACTCAGATTTGGATGAAGATGATGATGACCATAGAAAACCTGAGCACAATTCTTAACTTTCACATCATTAACCGGTACTTATTATATGCTTGACCTTGATTACATTCGACAGAATCCTGACATTGTTCAGGAAAGTATTACTCGACGTAGATTAGGACTGGATGTTGCTGATTTCCTGAAGTATGACGCTGAGCGTCGAGATTTATTACAACGAGTCGAGGAATTGCGACGGTCTAGAAATACATGGAGTGAGCAAATTCCTAAACTTTCTAACGAAGAAAAGCCAAAAGCAATAGATGAAGTGCGCACTATAAAGTCTGTGTTAGCTGAACTTGAACCAAAACTTGAGACTGTTGAAACTGCATTTAAACGTTTTCACCGCGATATTCCAAATATTCTTTCACCTGATGTTCCTTTTGGTAAAGATGATACTGAAAACACAGAATTGCGCGTTTGGGGAAAGAAGCCTGATTTTGATTTCACACCCAAAGATCATTTAGAACTTGGAATCGCTTTGGATTTGCTGGACTTTGAAAAAGCTACTTTAGTTACTGGAAGTAAGTTTTATTTTCTTAAGAATGAAGCCGTTCTTCTGCAGTTGGCTTTGCAACAATATGCTTTGGATTTGCTGCTAAAAGAGGGATTTTCTCCAATATACTCTCCGGTGTTGGCTAAAAATGAGATTCTTGATGGTGCTGGATTTAATCCTCGTGGGGAAGAAAAACAAATTTATGTTGTTGAAGAGGAAGATCTTTCTCTGATTGCAACTTCGGAAATTACTTTAAATGGTTATTTTGCTAATACTGTGCTGGAAGAGAAGGATTTGCCAATCAAGATGGTTGGAATTTCTGAATGTTATCGAAGAGAAGCGGGTAGTTGGGGACGCTTTTCTAAAGGTCTTTATAGAGTTCATCACTTTCTCAAAGTTGAAATGTTTATATTTTGCAAACCAGACCAGTCGGGCGAAATGCATGAGTATCTTCTCGGATTAGAGGAAAAAATTTACCAAGGGCTTGAAATTCCATACCGTGTCGTGAATATTTGCGATGGAGATCTTGGAGCAGTGGCTTACAAAAAGTATGATCTAGAAGCGTGGATGCCAGGGCGTGACGGCGGTAGCTGGGGTGAAATCACTAGTTGCTCAAACTGTACTGATTACCAAGCTCGTAGGTTGAATATTAAATTTAAAGATGCAGGTGGGAATAAGCAACTGGTGCATACACTTAATGGAACAGCGATTGCGATGTCACGAACACCGATTGCAATTTTCGAAAATTTTCAACAGGCGGATGGTAGTATAAAAATTCCACCAGTTTTGCAGCAATATATGGGTGGTAGAACTGTTATTACTTCAAAAAATTAGGCCTGTAAGCTTTTGTTGTTTGAAGCGTTATCACTGAATAGAACAGTATGAAGGATTATGCCATGAAGATTTTTCGTTTTTTTGTTCTTGTCATACTTGTTTTGTCCTTTTCTGTAGCATCAGCATCAGACTGGCAGAATCAGATTATCCTCAACCAACTTAAAAACATACTGACAATTCCATCAGGCAGGAAAGCCTTTCCTACTGTTTCTGTTTTTAATGACTCAACCGAAACCCTGTCGTTTGTTACAGATTTTCTTGATTGCGTAAAAAATGATGACGGGGCATTATCGTGTGATTTAACTAATCAGCCTGGTATTACTTTTTCTGATGTCACCCAGTTTGAAGATCGGCTTACCGAAGAGCGATTTGTTATCGCGCCAGGTGAAGCGAAGTTGTTGCAATTGGGTATTGGCATACCAAGTGATTTTGTTGGAGATGCTCTCTATGGACGTGTTCGTTTTTCTACAAGAAGAACGTCTCCATCAGGTCAGCTAGTTGATTTTGAACTTTTTTCCACTTTTGAAATTGTAACTAAAGTTGATACTACCCCCACTGCAACTGCTTCTCCGCCATCTTCCGTCACTTCTCGTGATGGTTTTTTTGCTGATAATTTTGAGGCAGAGTGGGTTTCTCAAACTCAACCTAAAAATGCGCTAACTCCTTCTTTTTTGCCACCAACTGGGTATTTTGAATTAAAGGAAAAAGAATCTGTTTTGATAGGAATTGTGATGAAAAACGTTGGAAAAGAGACTTGGAAAAAAGGTGATGTTACATTTGCCATTTACAAGGATATGAACGTTTTTTCTGCTCCAGCAGGTCTTGGCTATGATGATCCTACAAATGCAAATTTTGGAAAAAGCTACTTCTTCGATTCAACCTGGTTGTCGGAATACAGGATTGGCACATTAAATGAAACGATCGTTAAACCAGGGGAAAACGGTACATTTTCATTACTTTTTCGTGCGCCTGATTATGTTATTGGTGGATCTTACAGAGAAGATATTTCCCTTGCTGCTGGAAAATACTGGATAAAAAATACAAAAAATGGTGATTCTCTTCATGTTGCTCATGTCTGGGTTGGACTCTATGCAAAAGTTCAAATCTGTTGTAGTTAACTTGTTTTTTCTCCTTAAGTATCGTTGAACTTGAAAAAAATAGAAAAATTTGGTAAACTGTTGTGAAATTCTTTATCTACAAACAAAAAGGAAAACTCAATGGTACTTGAACTTATTGATTTGTCATTGGTTATTGCTGTTATAGTGGTCTTTGTGTTGCTATTTGTTGTGCTGGTGATGTTGAAGCGTCAACGGAAGTCTTTTGCTAACGCTTTAAAAGCTGAGTTGGAAAAAGATGCAGGACCTGAAGTCCCCTATGAACAAGTAAGCTTGGATACTTTGCAAGCTGTAATAAAACCTGAATCCGAGGATCAACCTCAACAGTTTATCGAACAACGGTACAAGATTTTTTCTAAACCAAATACTCAAGTCACTTTTAATGTTTTGGTCGATGATCAACCAGTTGCTACTGTGAAACCTGGATTTTTTTCATACACTTTTAACGAATCTGGTGACCACACGATAAAAGCTACTGTTGTTCAGCATCCAGCTGCAACTGTTGAGATAACTGTTTCTGTCGAAGCAATCGATCTTTCTAAAGTTCAACTTGGTTTGTTTAAGTCTGATCGAACTTATCGAACTGAAGTAGGATCAAACGATACGTATAATCTAGAACTTTATCCTGATCTTCCTCTGAAAGTAAACATCTATGCTGATGAAAAGTACTATGTTCAGGTTGATGGAACGGATTCTTTTCAATGCTCTTTTTCTGAGGCAGGTGAGCATTCACTTTATGCGGCGCTAGATCTCGATCAGAATGTGTACACAGATTATGTGAGGATCAATGTGGTTGATACCAGCTCGCAAGATACAGGGTCTTATGCAAGTCACGATACGTATGGAAGCGATGATAGTGGGGATAATTATTAAGTTGTTAGATTGTAACTGTTGGTGGATTGTTTTGTGAATGGTCTTGTTGAGGAATGCCTTCGATTGGCTGTTGCTGTATACTCTTTCTTTTCTCTTGCTCAAGCTTTTTTTCCATGCTCAACCTGTAGAGTAAATACCCTATTACAAGAACCAGTAGAGTCGGTAGAATGTATACCAGCATTTGCCACAGCCACCCAAGTGTAAAAAAGGCAATCTTAAGTAGAGCCAGTAAAACAAATAGACCGACAAATATGCCCGCAAAAATTAGTATGATGAGAAAAATGTTTCTTTCGGGTTTTTGATCATCGTCGTTGTAGGTTCTGGGGAGCATTTGAAATCCTTTGTAATTGTTTTGAGTTATCTTGCACCTACGAAATAGCTGTCACTTCCTGACCAGTACACTACTGGAAAGCTGCTTCTTGTAACTGTCTCGATCACCATCACAGCCAGAGGTTCATATTCATAGAATGTGTGGTAATATCCCTGCTCATCCGGTGCCGTGGCACACGTGTAACCTGGAACTCCACAGGTTACTTTAACCGGTAGCTGCCCAATGATTACTACGATGATAACTATAATAATGGCAACTTTTTTTGTGCGCATAGGTTCAACTTTGTATTCTCTGTTGTATTTTATCCCGTGTTACTCGCAAACCGCAATATAATTCATACGTTTTGTGCATTGTATTGCAAATTGATACAGCAGGTATATACTAGTCTTCATAAGTAACGTAAACACAAGGTGTTTTATGAAAAAAACTCTTATTGTATCTGTGCTTCTTTCTGTGCTCATTACCTTTTTACTCACTGTACCTCTTACAACAGCGGCAACTTATTATTTCTTAAAGAACCTGCCAAATACAAAAAATGTGGTCGATACGGCTACAGAAAATAAAACTGTTCAGGTGCTTAACGAGCAATCAGCAACAGTGGATGCTGTAAAAAAAACAGAGCCAGCTGTAGTAAGCGTGATTATTACGAAAGATCTTCCCGTGATGGAGCAATATTGGGACAGTCCTTTTGGATCTAATGATCCTTTCTATAACTTCCAGGTGCCAAGATATCGCCAAAATGGTACTCAAAAGCAAACAATCGGTGGTGGAACAGCTTTTTTTATTACTGCAGATGGTATGTTGCTGACAAACAAGCACGTTGTAAGCGATTCTAGTGCTGAATATACGGTACTGATGAATGACGAGAGAAAGTTACCGGCAAAAGTTTTGGCACAGGATCCGACAAATGATGTTGCCATTTTAAAAGTTGAAGGAACAGGATTTCCTTTCATTCAGATCGCTGATTCTACCACTCTCCAGCTTGGGCAAGGGGTGATCGCTATTGGGAACTCATTAGGTGAGTTTAGAAATACTGTTAGTACCGGAGTTATTTCTGGTCTTTCAAGAACCATCACTGCTGGTATTCAATCTAGCGGCATGTCTGAGCAATTGTATGAAGTTATTCAGACGGATGCGGCTATCAACCCTGGGAATTCTGGTGGGCCGTTATTAAACATAGATGGAAGTGTTATTGGCATGAATACTGCGACCTCATCTGAAGGACAGAATATTGGCTTTGCTATTCCTATTGCTGAAGCAATGAAAGCAGTTGATTCGTATAATAAGAATGGGAAAATTGTCAAAACCTATCTTGGTGTTCGTTATAAATTTGTGACAAAAGAGCTTCAGACTGCCAACAAATTACCATACGATTATGGCGTGCTGGTTCTCCGGGGTGAAACAGCAGCTGATGTAGCCGTAATTCCTGGCTCTCCAGCTGATAAAGCAGGTATTGTTGAAAATGATATTATTCTAGAGATTGATGGTAAGCAGGTTACCCAGGACAGCCCGCTTGCACCGATGATACAGAGACACAAACCAGGTGATGTTGTAAAACTGAAAGTGTATGACAAGGGACAGGAAAAAGATGTTGATGTTACGTTGGAAGAACAGAAGTAATTTCCACCTCTCGCAGGTCTCTCAGAGAGTTGCATATATATATTTTCGTTGCACGAAATAGATCTTGTGGAAATAGTACTTTCTCTTGCAGTTCTCCTTTCTCTAAATAATATTGACGGCAAACTCCAGCTAATAACCCTGATTTGATTGGTGGTGTGTATAGCTTCTTTTCGGTTTGAATGATAATGTTTGAAATTGCTCCTTCTGTCACCTCCCCATGTTCGTTGGTAAACAGCACTTCTTCAAATCCTAGTGCTTTGTATTTTGCTAGTTCGCTATCGTAGAGTGTTCGGTTTGTGGTTTTGTGATAAAGAAAAAGATCTGAGGAGTTGACGTTTTGATCAGAAACAATCACCGAAAGTGGTTTAAGTGATTGTTGTGCCTCAAGAATGCTTGATGTAATTGTAATTTCCCCTTCTTTAGAAAGTAGCAATCGTATCCGATAGTATTCATCAGGAGTAAATAATTTTGCTTTTTTTGCTAATGCCTCTAAAACTGCTTTTTCTTTGAAAGCGAAATCAAAATACTGTGCTGAATCTTTTAACCTTGCCAAATGAAGATTAAGTAGAACATACTGCCCGTTCCAAAGTATTGTTTCGATCAATGCAAATTCTTTTCTAGGTGGATCGGTGAAAAACTTTGCTTTGAGTAGCAGTTCTTCGTATTCTGACTGTGCTTCGGAGTCATGGACTACTCCACCGCCAGTGCCCATCTTTCCTCTCCCCTGCCCTAATTCAATTGTTCGTATTGCTACATTTAGGCATGCTCGCTGTTTTGGCCCGATGTAGCCAATTGCTCCGCAGTATACTCCGCGATCTCGTTTTTCAAGATTTGAGATTATTTCCATGGTGCGAATTTTCGGAGCTCCTGTAACCGAGCCGCATGGAAAAAGCGCTTTGAAAAGCGTTTCCCATGAGGTATCTGTTTTAAGTTTCGCGTTGATGATCGTGGTCATTTGCCACAGTGTGTCGAAGCGTTCGGTGCTGAATAAGTCTCTAACCTTAACTGAACCGTTTTCAGCAATTTTACCTAGATCGTTTCGCAGGAGATCAACGATCATGATATTCTCAGCATGCGACTTTGGATCCGTCTGAAGCTGCTTTGCAAGATCATTGTCTTCACTAGTCGTTCTTCCTCGATGGATAGTACCTTTCATTGGTTTTACCTCTATCTCAGCACCACTCCGTCTGAAAAAAAGCTCCGGAGAAAAAGAAAGAGTCCAATTAGTTCCAAACTTAATTAAGGCGCTGTACGCAACTGTTTGTTTTTGTCTTAATTCGGCAAATAAAGCTAATGGTGATCCTGAGAAATCGAAGTTGTATTCACTCGTATAATTAACTTGGTATGTGTCGCCATTTTCGAGATGCGACTTTATTTTTTCAAAGTGTTGTTTGTATTGTTCTTGTGATGTCGTCAATCTGAGATTTTTTAATGTGTACGCCAGTGTCTTATTCTGTTTTTTGGTTTTAGGTAATTCTGGTGTCCATTGTTTTTTGATGTGATTGAATGTGTAAACCTGCTGAAATACGCCGATCTGTGCTAAAGGGGATATAAGTTGTCTTGTTTTTTTATTCTGATTTTTTGCATTTAACAACGCCCCTAACTCATAACTCCAATATCCTGCAAGATAGTTAGTGGTGCTAAGAGTTTCTATTTCCTTAAAGAAGTTGGAGACTTCATCTGGTTCATGCACTTCCAACTGCTGAAGAGGTTCTAGGAAAAGATAACTTTGAAAGTTTTCATCATCAACTTTCCCTGTTTCCAGTAGAATAGCTGTTTCTTGATCTTCCAGAAGTTGTATTAACTCTTCAAAAGGTAACTTGTTATTCATTGCTCAAAGTACATTTATGACGCTACCATCACTATACCACCTTGAGACATCTCTTTGGTGTGAAAAAAAAACACCATACTAAAAACTGAAGTATGGTGTTGAAGTTTTGTATATTAAAAAAGCCACCCGGAGATCGGATGGCTTTTCAGCAAGATCGATCTACTGGGTCTTTCTATTTCTTAGCTTTTTTTACTGCTCTTTTTTCTTTCAATGATTTTGTTGGTTTCTTCTTTTCTTGCTTTTTTGGTTTGCTTTTCTCGGCCATGTTGAGGGTTTCCTTTTATGTTTTACTGACCTACGGTTATAGTAAATTTTATTTTGTAAAGTTGCAAGAACAATTTTTTTTATTTTTTATCTCAATTTTATTGTGCGTTTGACCTGTACTATTTACTACAAATTTACACTAAACTGTTATTGTTACAAGAAAGAAATGAGCAACGAATAATGTCAAAATTTAAAACTATTATTAGTCAAACCGAAAAAAAACTATTCATACTTCTTTCGATTTATTTAGATTCTTATTTGCGTATTGCTCTAGCTGTTATTTACATTTGGTTTGGTGTTTTAAAACCATTTGGACTTTCCCCTGCTGATGCTCTTGCGAGAAAGACAATTACGTTTATCCCTGGTACTACCTTCGTCTGGATTTTAGCGTTTTGGGAAATTGCTATCGGAGTTCTTTTTCTTTTCAAACCGTTGACGAGAATAGCCGTCGTTGTCTTTTTCCTTCATTGTGCTGGAACTTTTCTGCCTCTTGCACTGTTGCCAAACGATACGTTTACCCATTTTCCATACGCCTTCACACTTGAGGGGCAATATATTATAAAAAATCTGATGTCGATTGGTGTAGTTTTAGCGATTTGGGTTAGATATGTGCAGTCAAAAAAAAAGTAGCACAGCTTATCATTACTATTTTTTTCTACTTTTCAATTTTTTCTTTCTTTAGAATGTTGCTATACTTTTGGGCGAGTAAACCAATATTTATCACTTATGTCACAAACAACAACACAAAGTGCATCTCATCCCACTCTTACACAACGTATTGACGCTTGGTGGCTTACTTCTTTACTTATTTTGGTGGGTGGGTTGTTCGCTGTAGCGTACTTAACTTGGGCAGCGGTAATCGGGGTTAATTATGAATGGGGGCCATATGTTTCTCCTATTTACTCAACTCCTTTTATCCCTTCTTGGTGGAAACTTTCTCCGGCATTTATTCTTTTGTGGATTCCGGCTGGTTTTAGATTAACTTGTTACTACGGACGAAAAGCGTATTATAGAGCAGCTTTTGCAGATCCAGCTGAGTGTGCGGTGGAAGAACCATATCGAAAAAGCTTTAAGGGTGAGACTGCGTTTCCATTTGTAATGCAAAATCTTCATCGGTATTTTCTTTATTTTGCGTTGGCTTTAACTGGTCTACATTGGTTTGAGTTTTTTCAGTCTGTGTGGCATGGTGGTGCAATTTATTTTGGTGTAGGGACGGTAATTCTTTTGCTCGATACTTTGGCTTTAAGTATGTATGTTTTTAGTTGCCACTCTTTTCGCCACATGATTGGTGGTAAAGGTCGATGTTTTACCTGTCAGAAGTTTGGTAAAGCTAAGTTTAAGGTGTGGGCTAAAGTAACAATACTCAATGAATTTCATGGAAAATGGTTTTGGATCAGTCTGTATTCAATCATTATTGCTGATCTATACGTGCGACTTCTCTCGATGGGAATTATTCCTTTTGATCCGCATTTTACTATTTTTTAGTTTTTCCAATGAGATATTTACCAGAGCTTTATTATTTTCAAGATAAGGCAGCGTTTCCTTTTCGTAAGGCTGTGCAGGTTACAGCTTCTGCTGTAACGGAGTTTTGCTCACACTATTCTCTTGAAGTTCTTGCTCCAAAAGAAAATGGTGACTGGATCCGTATAGGAGAACTTCCCAAAGATAGCGGCAATAAAAAGGAATTTATCGTTACCCAGTTGGAGTGGATTTTCCAGAATTCCTTTACTGAAGAGCTTTTTCGACTATACCTTGATGACAAACCTATTGAAACAAATGAATCGTTAAAATTTGGTCATCATGATGATACTTGCTGCTGGGAACTTTCTCTTAGTGATGATGAGTTTAAGACTTTGCAGAGTGTTTGGGAAAAGCATGCTCTTCCAACTGATTTGTTTTACCCAGAGCATTTGGGTGTATGTGTGGAAAAAAAGCCAAAAATTTTTCTAGGTAAAGTTTTTTGGAAACTTGGTTTAAGATTTCAGAGATGCTACTCTCCAAAACAATGGGAAATTGCTAGTAAGCACTAATTATGGACTATTCACCAGAGCTATTTTATTTCTTTGATCAGGAAGGTTTTCCTACACGTAAAGCTGTAACTGTTACTGCTATTGCGGTTGCTTCATTTTGTTCATATTACTATGCAAATGTTTTTACAATTGGTGATGTCCCCAAAGAAGGAAAACTTCCTCAAGATTCACAAGCACGTGAAAAACTAATCGAATCCATAATTTCATGGATCTATGGCGATTGTGCTTCTGAATCTGCTTTTGGGTTACACCTCTGGGAAAAACACCCTGATAGTGAAGATAATAGAAAGTTTGATCATCCTGACGATACGTGTTGTTGGGGATTAGAACTTACTGATTCTGAATTTAAAGCTGTGCAGGATGCATGGGTAAAAAATGACCTTCCTCTAGATTTGTTTTATCCTACCGATTCACAGGTTACTATAGAGGTACCAAGAGTGCCACCAACAAATGTAGTGGATTGGTGCTTTCGAAAATTATTTAAAGTTTCTCCAATGGAAACCAAGAAGTTTTCGCCAAAGCAGTGGGAAATTGAGAAAGGGACAAATTTGTAATATGAGAATTTATAAAAAGACAGAGTATAATCTTATCTTATTTGTAGTTTTACTTCTAACTGGTTTTGGCAGTATTATTGGTTGTGTTAGTTACAATCCAGTTGCAATTTTTCCACTCCTGATTTTTTTCCTCGCTCTTGTATCTTTATCTTTTCCACTGCTGCTAGAAGCTGATGATAGTTATCTTTCACTCTCATGGGGTTGGTTTAATTGGCCTAAGAGATCTTTTGCATTGCAGGACATTGTTGTGTGTGAAGACGCTTCTGTTCCTTTCGATTGGCTGTATTTGAATTTATTTTATGTTTCTATTCCAATTACTAGACTAGACTTCAGAATATACTCGGTCAATTATTGGTCTGGTTATGTGAAATTATCTATGAAAGATGGTAAAACCATTTTTATTGGCACATCATCGTCAAAACGATTGGCTAATGAAATTAATAAAAGAATTGTGGCACATAACTAGCGTTTATCTAAACAATAAACTATGAGCGTTATCTAATAATGAGTGATGAAACAATGACTACCTATAAACAAACTCAATTTAATTTTTTTACTTTGCTGATACTAGCATTTTTCATTGTTGCTACAATAATTTTGAAGGCTGAATCTGATATACAAACTTTTTTTAGGGGACTTTTTCTTTTTTATACTTTTTTAGTTTCACTTTTCCCTATGAAAATTGAACTTGATAACAGTTTTGTAAATCTTTCTTGGGGTTGGTTTAATTGGCCAAAGAAATCTTTTTCTTTACACGATATTGTTACATACGAAGAGTTTTATAAAATTTACTGGCGATTTTTGAGGATTCGTTTTTCTTTTGGTTCTCATTTCATTACTAAGCCTAGATTAAAAATTTACGCTATGAACCCATACTACTATGTGAAACTATCAATGAAAGATGGAAAAACAATCTTAGTCGGTACTTTGTCACCAAAAGAGTTGCTAAGTGAAATACATAAACGGATTGGAGCACCATTATAAATGACAAACCAAGCTTCACATCGTAAATTAGAGAAAAAGATAGATAATTTTGACATGACTACTGTTAAACAAACTCAATTTAGTTTTTTTTATCTGCTAATGCTCTTTTTTTTAATTCTTTCTATTAAAATCTTCAAGCCTGAATCTGATGTTCAAGATTTTCTTTTTTTCTTTGTTTTTTGTTCAATTGCTCTAACCTTTCTTTCTCCTATGATAATTGAACTTGATAGTAGTGCTTTAAAACTATCATGGGGTTGGTTTGGGTGGTCGGAGAAATCTTTTTCTTTCCAAGATGTTGCTTCTTGTGAGGAGTTTTATAAGGCCTATTGGGGGGTTGCGATGTTTCACTTTTTTTACTATTCCTTCCCACTTTTTGAGTCCAATATACGAATTTATAGCCTGAACCCATTTTACTATGTCAAACTAGCTCTGAAAGATGGTAGGACAATTACTTTGTCGCCCCAAAATTGGTGAATGAAATAAACAAACGAATTGGAGCACATACATAACATGACTAACTACACTACCCATCAGTACGACATCGTCATCATCGGAGCTGGAGGTGCAGGGCTGCGTGCGGCTATTGAGTCTTCAGCTGATCCCTCGGTCAAGGTTGCTATTGTTTGTAAATCTCTCCTCGGGAAAGCCCATACAGTTATGGCGGAGGGCGGAGCGGCAGCGGCTCTTGGTAATGTGGATAGTGAAGACAATTGGCAGGTGCATTTCCGAGACACGATGAAGGGTGGGAAGATGTTGAATAACTGGCGTATGGCACAGATTCATGCACAGGAATCACCAGATCGTATACGTGAACTTGAGCAATGGGGTGCGGTTTTTGATAGAACGCCTGAAGGGTTAATCAGTCAAAGGCCTTTTGGTGGACATTCTTTCGCTCGACTGGCACACGTAGGTGATAGAACCGGTTTAGAAATGATTCGTACGCTTCAAGATCACACCGTGCATCAACGCGCTGATGTGTTTATGGAATATACGGTAACAAAACTACTGAAAGATGGGGATAGAGTTTCCGGTTTGCTTTCTTATGATCGAAATACTGGGGACTTTCATGTGTTTAATGCGAAGGCTGTGGTGATGGCTACAGGTGGCTGCTGTCGCTGTTACCTTGTACAAACCAATTCTTGGGAAGGGACAGGTGATGGTCATGCATTAGCTTATGAGGCTGGAGCAGAGTTGATGGATATGGAGTTTTTGCAGTTCCACCCGACTGGAATGGTATGGCCACTGGGAGTAAAAGGGTTGTTGGTGACTGAAGGTGTGCGTGGAGATGGTGGAATTTTAAAAAATTCGGAAGGTGACCGGTTTATGTTTAAGTATATCCCTGATGCCTTCAAAAATGACGTTGCAGATAACGAGGAAGAGGCAAACCGCTGGGCTCTTGGTGATCGGGCAAATAATCGTAAACCACCAGAATTGCTCACCAGAGACGTTGTTGCAAGAGCAATTAACACTGAAGTCAAAGCTGGAAGAGGAAGCGAGCATGGTGGTGTTATTTTGGATATTGCTTCCCAACGTGATCCTGAATTTATTCGTCGCAAGTTACCTAGTATGTACCATCAGTTTAAAGAGCTTGCTGGTGTTGATATCACCAAAGAAGCCATGGAAATTGGACCAACTGCTCACTATATTATGGGTGGTATTAAGGTAAATGCTGATACCTGTGAAAGTACTGTTCCGGGTCTTTTTGCTGCAGGCGAAGTAGCCGCTGGTTTACATGGGGCAAATAGACTTGGTGGAAATTCCCTTTCTGACTTAGTAGTTTTTGGCAAGCGAGCTGGCGAGTATGCTTTGAAATTGGCGAAGAGCAGCTCTTCTTTTCCTGCAATTCCTACACAAGTAATCGAACAGGCTATTTCTGAAGCAAGTACACCATTTTCTGAAAATCCTTCTGTAGGCGAGAATCCTTTTACCTTACAAAAGGAACTTCATGAGATCATGGGCAGTTATTGCGGTATCATTCGCACCGATGCTGACATTAGAATTGGTATTAGCAAAATTGAGGAACTAAAAAAACGTGTCCCGAATTGTAAAGTTTCAAAAAATAAACAGCTAAATACAGGTTGGCATGCAGCTTTGGATATGAGACATTTGATAGTAGTAAGTGAAATGTTAGCTAGGGCCGCTCTGGAACGTACTGAGAGCCGCGGCGGACATACTCGTGAAGATTTCCCTGAGTACGATCCTGTACTCAGCAAACAGAATATCATTCTTAAAAAAGATGCTGCAGTGATGACTGTAAATCGTGTTCCTTTACCTGAAATGCCTACTGAATTACAAACAATTATTGCCGACCTTGATAAATAGTTACTGAGGATTTTAATATGAAGAACATTTATTATTTCTTTTCACTGTTTTTTCTACTGCTGATTGTCTCAGGTTGTTCTCCTACACCAGAGCAAAAACCAGCTGCCCCTGAGATAACAGTTATTCCTGTTTCACCACAAGCAAATCTTACACCGGCTGCAAGTGGCGAAATTTTGAAAGCGTATGCATCATCACCTAAAAAAAGTATTGTTGTTGAAAAATCAGCTGAGAAAGCTGTTAATTCTTTAGATGCGAGTGCTCAAAAACTGGTTACTGGTGGAACAGCAAAAGAACCCAATTATGTTGAATTTGTTGAAGATAGTGGCAACCGAGCACTTTTAACCTATTGCTCAACGCCAGTTGGGTGTCCGGTATTGATTATCATGAGGAAAGTGAACAATACTTGGGACGTGGAACGAGAGATAGATATGCGAACAAACACTACAGGATTTGACCCAACTAAGGATGATTGGGCAACTTACGATTTTAAATAGTTTCAACACTTTCATTTTTTATAGTAAGGCATATTATCATGCAAAAACGTCTGTTTAAAATCTTTCGAGGTACGCAGCAGAATGGCAAGCTAGTTGAGTATGAAACTGAAATTCCTGAAGGTATGGTTGTTCTTGATGCTATTCATCAAATCCAAGCGACGCAGGCACCGGATCTAGGTGTTCGTTGGAATTGTAAAGCTGGAAAATGTGGTTCTTGTAGTGCGGAAGTTAATGGGAAGCCTAAACTGATGTGTCTTTGTCGTGTGAAGGACTTGCCTCAGGATAAACCTATTACAGTTAGCCCATTGAAGGCATTTCCAGTGATTAAAGATCTTGTAACTGATGTTTCTTGGAATTATTTGCAAAATAAACGAATTACCAAGTTCTCACCTGATGCGAACACGGACTGGAAAATGTTTCAGCATGATGTTGATCGGGTGCAGGAATTTCGCAAGTGTATTGAATGTTTTCTTTGTCAAAATGTCTGCCATGTGTTGAGAACGCACCAGAAACATGCTGATTTTTCAGGTCCACGTTTTTTTGTCAGAGCGGCTTCGCTCGATATGCACCCATTGGATAAGGCTAGTCGAATACAGTTTCTCAAGAAGAACGGTGGTTTGGGACTTTGTAATATTACCAAGTGTTGTACTGAAGTTTGTCCTGAATATATTCATATCACTGACAACGCCATCATCCCGATGAAAGAACGTGTTGCAGATAAATACTATGATCCGTTGAAGTGGTTGTTGGGGAAAATGACTGGGAAGTAGTTCAGTATACTGATTTTTTTCTGATCTTTAAGCTAGCGATCAAACTTTATTTGCAAAGTGCATCCTGAGGATGTTCACCACAGTAGGCTTGCTTTATTGAGTTTAGTCTTTCATTTTCTTGTGTTTGTTTATCAACTTCAGTTTCGAGATCACTACTTCTTGTTTGGCATTCTTCTAGCTGTTTTTGATACAGATTTGGGTCTTGAACGGATTTTGCTGTGTATTTGTCTGCTGCATTTTGGTTGAATAACGTTGTTGAACCAAAGCCAAGAACAAACATAAGAACTAGCGTTACCGGCCAGAGAAATTTTTGTTGAGCATGGAAAAGAGCGAGTAATTCATCAGGTTGGAAGATCGCTTTCTCTTCCTTTACCTTGGTTTCTTGCTGATCAAGAAATTGTGGATACTCTGGTTGATTTTTCTTTTTTCTATCCTGTGGGTGGATAATTTTCATTGGTTTTCCTTTTATTTTTTTGATGCGTTGCTTGTTTCTTTACAAAGGGTTAACTCTGGATGATCGAGGCACAGTAATTTTTTTAGTTCCCGAATTTGTTTTTCTTGTTGTAGGATAGTGTCTTGTCCTTCTGCTTTTTCTCTTTCTATGATGTCGATTGTATTCTGATAGGCATCGCAAATATCTGCGCTTTCTGGTTGACGAAGCGTTTTAGCTTGGTAGTCTGTAGGTTGATTTAAAAAGGAGTTTGAAGAGAAACCGATCGTAAAAACAAGCACAAGTGAGAGTGGCCAGATGATTTTTTGTTTGTTTTTTAGAGATTGAAAAAGTTCTTCGGGGCTAAAAATGGCTTTGAGGTGATCGCTTTTTTCAGTTAGAGCATCAGTAGACTGTGTTTCGGAAGTCTGTTGTTGGGATTTTGGTTGTTGATTTTGGTCTTCTGGCATTTGTTTATAGTTTTATTAAATCTTAAAATTGTAGCAAGAAATGGCTTTACTGTCAATAGATTACGACTAACTATTAACAAATAATTTGTTTATATTTTCTAATTATATATCCTACTTTTTCTTTTAACCACTTACTTTATACTATTTTTTCACTTCATAATTTCATTATTTCTCATTTATTACTCTTGACATAAAGACGTCTTTATGGTAAAACTGCATCAATCTTAATTCCCAGGAGGAATTGTTGATGAGAAGATCAAGACCTTATGATGGTGGAACTGCGTTACATAAACTTCGAATAGAGACCTCTCGACTAATTAATCCAAGGGCTATTAATGACCTTACTTCACTTAGCAATAATCCGAGTACACCTCCTGAACAACTCTTAGTTGCAGCTTGGTATGCGGATCGGGCTAGTCGTAGATCCCGAAATCCTAACCCAGAAATAGCTGCAGCTAGACGAGCATGTGTTACTAGACTGAGAGATAATTACCCAACTACTGAATATATGACAGGCGTTATTTCTGACCTTACGAGTAGAAATGAGGATCGTCGTCTTGCTGCTGAGGGAGTGTTTCAAATTGCGTTTGAGGCTAATCCGGCTTCAACAGTTGCTGTTTTAGCTGAAATGAGTAGACCTTTTATTGATGGAAGTTCGTATCGTCGAGATTATTATAGGGATAGAGAGCGAGTTGTAAGAGCTGCTAGTTTGCTACTAAGACAGGTAGAGCAATATGCTACTTTTAAAAACTTGTTAGGTAGTGTTAACATAAAATCTTAACAAGTAATGCAATCAATCCCAAAAAAAT
>JBAXVQ010000040.1:0-16644 GCA_037128935.1 bacterium
TTTTGATATGTTGGTGAGGAGAGAAAGGTTAAGAGGCGTTTTTTGCGTGATTGATTTTTGGGTGTTTGTTTTTGGTGTTTGGTTATTTTTTCTTGCTTTATCATTGGTGTCTCTCAATTTTCAGTCAAAAAGATCGGGGTAGAGTTTGTTGTTACTAACGTCATTCATGTTATTAGCTCCATGGTAGAGAAGTTTAGTGGGGCTTCGCAGGCGATACAGCAGGTTCTAGGGTTAAGGAGCTGAGTTACCAAACAACAAATCAAAACGTTATAAATTTAACCGCTAATGTTAATGTTGCTGAAGGAGGAGGTAAGGTGGGTATGGTTTTCAATAATAACACTTCTTCAAATGGGACTGCTGGGTAGTTTTATTTTAAAAAAACTTTATGTTATTTATCCTTAATAGGTAATCTTAGTTGTTTTTTTGCTCTTATGTGGTCAACGACCTTAACAATCTCTGTTTCTATTTTTATTCCTGAAGAAGTTAACCATTTTTTTCTACGCAAAACAACCTTTAAAACATCGTCTTTTGCAAAAGCTATATAGTTATTTTGAACCTTTTCAACAAATTCATCATCAAAAACGCTTGCATAAAAAGTTCCTTCTTCACTGCTAAACTTCCACTTATTACCTTCTTTGAAATCAATCCCAACAGCTTGGATATAAGTTTCGTCTTCTTTATCTTCCAAGAGGCTATCTTCTTGCTCAGGTGTTGAGAAGTATACCGCATCTTCTTTGTGTATGATGACCGCTTCTTCATGGTTTCCTGTAAAACTTGCAAAAGTACTAATTCCTTCCCTTGATAGCGGTTTTGTTATTACAAAATCAAAAGACTGTCTTACTTTTATATTCCCTAGAAGCTCAATAATCCTGTAATCTTCAACAAGGAACTCATCATTATCTATTGTAACTATTTTTGCACCATTATTGTCTGTTTTTGTAATGCTTTTTATTGTTCTGTTTCGAAGCCATTTTAGGACTTGAAGTACTCCGCTTCCTCCAGTCTTGACTAGTCCTAATAAAGCAAAGATAGCAAGACCTCCAGTAATAGGCTTACTATCTGCAATAAATGATAACGTTTTGCTTAAAAAATCCTGAACAACATTAAAGTCAATTCCAAAACTTCCCGACTTGAATGATCCTTTTACGTTAACATGTACTTTTGTTTGCTCTCCATTTAAAACAGAATTAGCTTCTTCAAGCATGTCGCTCATTGCTAAAAGAGCTGGAGCAAGCTCTCTAACGTCCATCTCGTGAGACTGAAGAGATAGACCATCATAAATTATGGTAAGAAGAGCTTTGCTCATTTTTTATTCCTCATAGAGACTTTTATGCCTTATCGTCTATTTTATCTATATTTTTCCTAACGGTGTCGGTTCTTGAGCGTTATTTCCGTGAGGATTAGGAATGTTCCAAGAGAATGTTACAGAAGATTTTCCGCCTACAAAGTTCTGACCTTGCTTTTCTACTAAATAAATACTGTTCTGCTTAAATGTTAGCACAACAGGAAAATCTGACTTATTAACAACCCCTTCGCCAGTCCATAGAGGTAAAGAGCTATCAGGGAGGAACATAAGGTATCCACTTGCTTTTTTCCCGCTCGCAAGCGAGACAGAGCTTAATTGTTTGTCTTTAACAACGTAACGAGAATAAGACTCCATCACATATTTTTTATTATTGTATAAATTGAAATCACTTGGAGAAACAAAAATGTCATCCTTGCCTTTGTTAGTAATATCGACAAAGAGTAGTAAGGGATATTTTCCGCTCCCTATCATTTGGGCAGTAGTTCCAATAAGCGAGTTTGGAGTTAAAAAATCAACAGGTGCTATATTTTGTGGCCAAGTAATTTCAACGTCAAGATCTCCTGCAACAACAGAATTTCCAAGTGAAAACGTCTTGTCTTTCTCGTTTACTGCTGAATAAATGTTTTGCCACCGTTCCCGCACTCTTTTATTTTCTTCTTTATAATCTAGTAGACAAGAATTTTCTTCGCATTTCACAGTGAAAGGTGTTGGGGAGAATTTATCGATGGTCTCTTTGCTTTCTTTGAGCTTGGTGATTGATTGAAAAAGAATCTCGTGAACGCCAGTAGTTGTTTCCTTGTTTGAAATAATTTTATATTCCATTACCCACCCATTTTCGGCACTTCTCACTGGCTCGTTTACATTTACTTGATCCTGCCAATAAATAAATGCTTCCTCACTTATTTCACTTCTTGCTTGCAGGCTCAACCCTATGTACATGGTCTTGTAGTCGTGTTCCTCCAATGCTTTTTGCCAATTAACAACAAGTTGTTCTTCTGGTTTTAGGGAGGAACAGGAGGTGAGGAGGAGGAGGGTACTGAAAAAAATAGCTTTAGTAAAAAGTAGGAGTGTACTGGTTTGCTTCTTCATAAAGATTCCTAATTAAGCTTTATTGATGTTATTTCTTTTGGGGATCGTGTTTATCAACTTCCGCTATGGGGATCTTTCTCTGTTCTAAAATTATATTCCTTAACAAAACTCCAAAGACACTAGTAACATCTTCAATAAGAATCCCAAGAGAAAAGGCTTGTTCTTTTACTTTTATTAACTCTTTTTCATCCAAAAGGTCTATTAGTTTTTCTTTTACAACATTGAAAGATACCTGCTGTATATCATATGCAGTATTTGGACGCTCTTTCTCAACCATTTCAATGAGCTTTAGTTCATACCGTTTTAAAATTTCATTTGCGTTAATATCCTGAACTATCTTGTTTCCAATTAAGGTTAAACTCACAGGACTTTGTGATTTAGTCGGGGCGTTCGGATTAGAAAATCTATATATCAAGTCTATCTTTGTTTCCATCGCAATAACTCTCTCCGAAAAATTCTCTACTTTAGAAACTCTATTATCGTGATCAAAAAATTTCTGCTTCCACTCTCCAATTTTCAACAACAAGTATCCAACAGCAAGTAATATAACTATCAAAACAAAGACAGCACTGTTTAGCTGTCTTATAAGTTCAAAAAAAACTTGAGACATGGGTTTGTCCTTTTTTTAAATTGTTCATTGCTTTTTTATATTTATTTTAAACGAAATAATATGCTTAATATTTATATTAAGCATATTACTACTTTTCCTTTGTTTTTTCAATTGATGTTGATTTTTTTAAAAAAAACACTACTTCTCACCTCCGAGGAGGATGCTATCGATGAACGGCACTAATAGAAGCATTGTTAATACTAGTATTTTTTTTGTCGAACTCACGTTGATGTTTCGCTCATATGTAGTCAGTTTTTCTTTTGAGGGGACTGTCGAGAAAGTCCCTTCTCCCTTTGGGAGAAGGCTAGGATGAGGGCAAGAGGTTGGAAATCTTTTCCCGAAGCCAAGTGACCCTCACCCCAACCCTCTCCCTAAGGGAGAGGGAGCAGATATGTTGTTTTTGGCGACAGTGCCTTGAGGACGAAGGTTTTGCCTGCGATAGGGTGGTCGTACTAGTTGAAACTAGTAAAAATATCAATGAACTGATAAAAAAACTAGTAAATTTATCAATTCAAATATGAATATGATGTGAGAATGTTGTTGTGATGGCTTTTACCAATCACATGTCATTGTGATTCTTGTTGAATGAAGGCTTTTTATGTTAGGCAATCTTTTGGGGTGCATGAACCCAGTGGGATTACTACACTCGAGGACTCGTTCGTAATGACAGCATTATGTTCTTTGGTCGAAATTACTGTAGCGTCAGTTTGCTAAACTCCTCTTCCCCAATCACCTCCACCCCCAACTCCCTCGCCTTCTCCAACTTACTCCCCGCTTCATTTCCCGCCAGCACATAGTCAGTTTTCTTCGAAACTGAGGATGAGATCTTTCCGCCGTGCTGGCGGATGAGGGTTTGGGCTTCTTCGCGAGTGAGGTGTTCTAGTGTGCCGGTGAGGACGAAGGTTTTGTCTGCGATGGGGGATTGTTGCGTGGGTGGTGTCTGTGCTGGTGGGATGAGGTGGATGCCGATGTGCTGGAATTGTTCGAAAAGCACTCTTGTGGCGGGTCTTTGAAAGTATTCGATGAATGTGGCGGTTACCTTTTCGCCGATGCCGTGGAGGGTGGTGAGTTCCTCTCCAGTGAGGGTGAGGCAGGAATGGAAGAATTGGAGTGGGGTTACTGTTTCCAGTGGATGCTGTTCTTTGGGGATGTGCTCAACGACCAGTGGGGCGAGGAGAATTGCTGTTTCCCTGCCGATGCCAATGATGCCGAGGGCGAAGAGGAAATTTGCCATGGGGAGGGTTTTTCTAGACTGGATGGAGTTGTAGGTGTTGTCGGCTTTTTTTTCTGCGAAGGAGTCGAGTTGTTTGAAATTTTCGACGGTGAGTTTGTAAAGATCGGCTTGGTTCTTTACCAAGCCTTGTTCAAGTAGCTGATCGATGATTGCTGGTCCTACGCCTTCGATGTTGAGTGCTCCTCGTCCAACAAAGTGAAGGAAGAGTTCCCGCTGTTGGGCAGGGCAATCTCGGTTTGGGCATCGGTAGGCTATTTCACCATCTTCTTTTACGATGGGGGTTTCGCAGACGGGGCATCGTTCTGGCATGGTGAAGGTTTTTTCATCGCCATCACGGAAATTGGTGAGGACTTCGACTACTTCGGGGATGATGTCGCCGGCTTTTTGGACAACAACGGTGTCGCCGATGCGAACGTCTTTGCGATTGATTTCATCCATGTTGTGCAGGGTTGCCCGTTGCACTGTGGAACCGGCAACGATTGTCGGGCTCAAATGCGCAACAGGAGTAAGCACTCCTGTGCGACCAACCTGTACTTTGATATCTTCGACAAGGGCAGTGGCTTTTTCCGGTGAGAATTTGAAAGCGACTGACCAACGGGGTGCTTTTCCAATAACCCCAAGGGTTTCTTCCATATCGAGCTCATCGATGCTGACAACAATGCCATCAATCCAGTAGGGAAGGGAACTGCGTTTTTCGTTGATGGTTTGCCAGAAAACGGCTATTTCTTCGAGGGAGGCGCATTTTTTTTCTAGGGTGTTTACACGAAAACCCCATGCTCTGGCTTGCTCGTGGAGGTCGGAGTGACGTTGAGCCTGCTCGGCTCCTTCGACTATGGTATAGATGAAGCAGGAAAGATTGCGGGACGCGGCGATGGATGAGTCAAGTTGTCTGACTGATCCGGCGGCGGCGTTTCTGGGGTTTGCGAAGAGCGGTTGACCTTCTTTTTCTCGATCGTTGTTCAGTTGCTCAAAGGATTGTGTTGGCATGTAGACTTCGCCGCGGACTTCTACTCGGGGTGGGATGGAGTTTCCTTTGAGGCGGAGTGGGATGCTTTCGATGGTTTTGAGGTTTTCGGTGATGTCTTCGCCTGTTTTGCCGTCACCACGGGTTGCGCCTTTTACAAAAATGCCGTTTTCGTAGATCAGGGTGACTGCTAGTCCGTCGACTTTTATTTCAGAAAAGTAAGTGTAGGTGTTGTCTGGGAGAAGCTTTCTGTTGCGGTTATCCCAGTCTGCAAGCTCTTCGGGAGAGAAGACGTCCTGGAGGGAAAGCATAGGTTTGGAGTGGGGGACTTTCGAAAATTTATCGAGGGGTTTTCCGGCTACTCGTTGTGTTGGGGAGTCGAGAGTGATGAGGTCGGGGAATTGTTGTTCTAGTTGATAAAGTTCGTGTTTGAGGCTGTCGAGGAGGACTTCGTCGAGGGTGAGTTGGTCGAGGACGTGGTATTGGTAGCGGTAGGTGTCTATTTCTTGGCGGAGGATGGTGATGCGTTTTTCGGCGTCGTGTTTGTTCATGGGTATTATTGTAGAGGCGCTATTTTGCTAAGAACTTGGTATTTTTGAGCTTGATTCCACACCGTTTGCAATTCTTTGCTGTGCATGGCTGCCCATTCCCGTACTAGTTTTTCTGCTCTTATAGGGAGGTTTCCACGGTAGTAATCAAAATTAGGAATCGTAAACTGCGCTTCGAAGTCTCCATACATTGCATGGAAGTGTGGCGGTTGATGTTCTTTGTAATAAATATAGATAGAAATTCCGTAAAATCTGCTAATTTCTGGCATAGTTTTTGACCGAGATAGTTTTTGTGTTTTTTAGAAATCGTCTACTTAGTATGTTTACTTTGTTACTAATAGATTTTTGGTAATTTCCTGATAGAGGCTATCAGGGCAAAGGTCGATACCTCCAGGCCAACAGATGGTATGTGTTTCTTGATCAATAGTCACCTTGTTAAAGAATGCTTCATTTTCCCATTGCGTAAATACTCCAATACCAACTAAATTTGAGAGGTCAACCATACCTTCGGTTCCATCTGTAAAACGAAGATGCAGTTTGTAATGAGGTAATGGTTTTACAAAAGTGATTCTTTCCATAATGGTCTCTTTTATTCATTCTCTTTGGTATCTAGTATACAATATGATTTGTTATGAATGCTACTGAAACTACAGATTATTACTACATGCAACTGGCTTTTCGTGAGGCTTTGAAGGCTCAGGCTGTTGGGGATGTGCCTGTTGGTGCGGTGGCTGTGTTGGATGGGAAGGTGATCGCTCGAGCGCATAATTTGAAGGAGCGAAGGCAGTCTCCTTGTGCTCATGCAGAGTTGTTGGTGGTAGAGAAGGCAGCGAAGAAGTTGGGATCTTGGCGGTTGTTGGGGGTTACGTTGTATTCGACGTTGGAGCCGTGTCCGATGTGTGCGGGGGTGATGTTGCAGAGTCGCATTAAGCGACTGGTGTATGGTGCACCGGATTTGCGATGGGGGGCGGTGGAGACGTTTTATACGTTGTTTGAGGATGAGCGATGGAATCATAAAATCGAAGTGGTTGCTGGAGTGATGCGGAAAGAGGTGGAAGATGTGTTGCGGGGATTTTTTAAGAAGATTAGGGTTGAGAAGTGATTGTTTATGAAATAATGCCACTTGTCTTTTCAATTTCGATGGGCTCAGGTACCATTACTTTATAGTAAAACAAGGATGATTTCCCATGGCTGCTCCTGATCTCATGAACAAAATTATTTCCCTCGCAAAACGTAGAGGCTTTATTTTTCCTGGTTCGGAAATATATGGGGGATTTAACGGGTTTTGGGATTATGGACCTTATGGCGTAGAGCTTCGTAATAATATCAAAAAAGAGTGGTGGAAATTTACCGTCCAGACTCGTGAGGATGTCGTTGGCGTAGATACGGCAATTATTGCGAATCCCAAAGTATGGGAAGCCTCTGGGCATTTGGCGAGTTTTACTGATCCGATGGTTGATTGTAGGCAATGCAAACAGCGTTTTCGTGCTGACCACCTTGCTGAAGACCAGGAGATTCCCTTAGAAGAGGTTGCGGCGAAAGGGCAATGTCCAGCTTGTGGGACAAAAGGTGAATTGACTGAGCCGCGTCCTTTTAATCTTATGTTTAAGACGTATGTTGGTCCTGTTGAAGATAGTGCCGCTGTTGCTTATCTTCGTCCTGAAACCTGTCAGGGAATTTTTGTAAATTTTGATTCGGTTCGACAGACAGCTCGTAAAAAGGTGCCATTTGGGATTGCTCAGATAGGAAAAGCCTTTCGTAATGAGGTGAATCCACGTAACTTTATTTTTCGCTCTCGTGAATTTGAACAGATGGAACTGGAATTTTTTGTAAAACCTGGTGAAGATGAGCATTGGCACGAGTATTGGAAGCATGAACGTTTGCAATGGTTTCTTGATCTCGGTATTCGTAAAGAAAATCTTCAACTTCGGGAACATGAGAAGCATGAGCTTTCCCACTACGCCAAATCAGCATTTGATGTGGAATATAATTTCCCTTTTGGATGGAAAGAGTTAGAAGGTATTGCCAACCGCACGGACTTTGACTTGCAACAGCATGCGAAGGCTTCGGGGCAGGATCTTCGCTATTTTGATGAAGTGACGAAAGAAAAGTATTTTCCCTATGTGATTGAGCCATCCTTGGGTGTTGATCGCGCTTTGCTGGCATTTTTACTTGATGCGTATCATGAAGAAGAAGTGAAGGGAGAAGAACGTGTTGTTCTGCGTTTTCATCCTAAACTTGCACCGATCAAAGCTGCGATACTGCCGTTGGTGAAGAAGGATCCTTTGGGAACTGTAGCCAAAGAAATCTATAAGAAATTGCAGCAGAACTTTAGTGTCTTTTATGATGAGAGTGGTAGTATTGGTCGTCGATATCGTAGACAGGATGAGTTGGGAACGCCATATTGTCTTACGGTTGATTTTGATTCTCTGGAAGATCAGAAAGTAACTGTTCGAGATCGTGATACCTTGAATCAGGAACGGGTGTCAATTGAGGACTTACCTGGGTTTCTTTTGGAAAAAATTTCCTAGTCGTTTTTTGTTGACATTGATACTACGGTAACCGTAGAATATGAAAAGGTTCCTGTAAACTAGCGAAATTTTCTTATGGGCTTTCTCGAAAAATACATTTTTTCTCCGATACGCAGGGTTGTCTATACTGTCCTGCGTTTCTTTTGGCGTTTTATCCCCAAGTTTGTGAAAAATAACAAAACGGCGAATCGGGTTAAGGAATTTGTAAAAAAAGAGAACAAGACACGTCGGGATTGGGTAATTATCATTGTTGCTATTATTGTAGTTTTATTTATTGCGTGGCAGTTTTTCTCTCCAAAAGGGAAAAAGGTTGAGTACACGTATGCAACGATAACTAAGAATAAGATAGTTTCCTCGGTTTCGGTGACTGGTGATGTAAAAGCCAAGAATGATAAAACACTTACTTTTGGATCTGCTGGTACAGTAAAACGAGTTGATGTTGAGGTAGGGGATCAAGTTAAGAAGGGTGATTTTCTTGCTCAAATTGATACGACTAATTTGGAAGCTAGTCTGACGAAAGTTAAAGCTGGTGTGAAGAGTGCTGAAATTTCTTTGAAAAAACTTCAGCGGGGCGATGATGTTGACATGCAACAGCTGAATGTGGCGATGGCTCAGCTTAGTTTAGATTCTGCAAAGATCAATAATGATACATTACTTTCTACGCTTGATCTTTCGAAGAATAGCAACTATCTCAATGTTGCAACTTCCAATAAAAGTTTGGCTGATTTGCAGAGTGATTTGGAAAAAACGGAAAGAGATACGGCTCAGGATGTTGCTTTGGCAAAAGCTGCTGAGGAAATCGCGAAACAACAATTTGATACCAGTCAGAATTCCTATCAGCATGGAGCAACAACTAGAGGTTCTTTAGATGTTGCAGAATTACAGTGGAAACAGGCAACGGAACAGCGAATTAAAGTTGAGCTGGCTAGAGATACAGCAGTGGACAATGCCAAAAAACGGTTGCTCTCATCGCAGTTATCTAGAAATGTATCAGCGCTTGGGGCAGATATCTCTGATAAAAATCTTGATGCAAATAAAGCAACTTCGCAGAAAAATTTGGAAAAGGCTCAGAATTCTCTTGAAAATGCTAGTCTTCAGCTACAGCAGGTAGCATCGAATAAAGCCGATAGTATTGCTGATCAGCAAGCAAAAATTGAGCAGGCAAAAGCTGATATGACGAGTGCTGAAGATGCTCTCAAAAAAGCAAAACTATATGCACCGTTTGATGGGGTGATAATTTCGGTGGCTGCTGAGGAAGGTGAAACTTTTCCATCTGGGGCGGGGGGGGCATCTTCGGGTGCTTCTACGGGTGGGGCTGTTAGCTCTGGTTTTATTCAGATTGCTGATGTTACTACCCTTCAAGTGGAAGTGAATGTGAGTGAAACAGATATTGTAGATATTCAGCCAGGATTGAAGGTTTCTGTTTCTTTTGATGCTATTCCAACAGAGACGTTTGATGGGGTAATTTCTAAAGTGGATCCAGGCCCTACAGTCGTTCAGGGAGTGGTGAATTATAAAGTCACTATTACATTTCCCCAGAATCCTAAGATTAGGCTTGGGATGACAGCTAATCTTGATATTATTACAGCTGAGAAGGATAGTACTTTGAGTGTTCCATTCCGTGCCATCGAAGAGAAAGATGGTAAGAAGTATGTGAAAGTGAAGAGGAATGGCCAGTTGGTAAGACAAGAAGTAAAAACTGGGGTACAGAGTGATACCAATATTGAAATAACCAATGGTTTGGAAGATGGGGAAACAATAGCATACTAACGAGTAGCTTTGTTGCATTGTTTGATGGCGTTTGTTCGGGAGCAATGATTTCTTATTGAGGATTGAATCCATGGAAAAGCAAGCTCTAGTCCAATTGAGGGGGATAAAGAAGTGGTATAACTTGGGTGATGGTAAATTGGAAATTCTCAAAGGGATAGATTTGGAGATTGATGAAGGGGAGTTTGTGGCTATCATGGGCCCTTCTGGCTCAGGAAAGTCTACATTGATGCACATTATTGGCTTTTTAGATCGTCCATCAGAAGGGACATACAAGCTTGATGGTGAAGATGTGACAAGCTTTTCGGATGATCAGCTTGCAGAGATTCGAAACAGAAAAATTGGTTTTGTTTTTCAGTCTTTTAATCTTCTTGCTCGTACTTCAGCTTTGGACAATGTAGCTTTACCTATGGTTTATGCAGGAGTTCCTCAAGAGGAGCGGGTTGCACGTGCTATTGCAGCGCTGGAATCAGTGGGTCTTGGTCATCGACTTGACCATAATCCAAGTGAGCTTTCAGGTGGGCAGCAACAACGAGTGGCTATTGCTAGAGCACTAGTTAATAAGCCTCAGGTTATTTTTGCAGATGAACCTACGGGGAATTTGGATAGTAAATCTTCAATTGATGTGATGAGAATTTTTCAGGATCTGAATGAGAAGGAAGGGCATACGATTGTGTTTGTTACTCATGAGCCTGATGTAGCTGAGCATGCGAAACGGATTGTGAAGATTTTGGATGGGAATTTACTGTCTGATGAGTTAGTGAAGAAGAGACGGCTTGCAGTGGATGAAGAGCATATGTATGAGCAGAAGGGGTAAGGACTATTCAGTTCGTAGAGCTTGGATAGGATCTAGAAGGGCGGCTTTTTTGGCGGGATAGTAGCCGAAGATGATGCCGCAGGCGGCGCAGATACCAACGGAAACAATGATTGAGGATAAGGGGACGTCAGTAGCCCACTTACCTACTGCTGCGACAACAATTGCGCCTATACAGCCGACTATTATTCCTATAATTCCACCGATGATTGTGAGGATGAAGGCTTCTACTAGAAACTGTTTGAGAATATCTCTGTATTTAGCACCGAGTGCTTTTCTGAGGCCAATTTCTTTGGTTCTTTCGGTAACGGATACGAGCATGATGTTCATGATGCCAATACCTCCAACAACCAGTGATATGCTGGCAAGGAGTGTTAAGAAGATGGTGATGTAACTGAGAATAGAGTTAATGGTGTTGATAGAGTCTTCAGCGGTTTGGATTGAGAAATTGTCTTCCTGATCGGCTGTTAAGTTGTTTTGTTTTCTTAAAAATGCTCGTATTTCCGCTTTTGCATCAAGAACAGCATTTTGATCGGCGGCTAGAAAATCCCAAGAGTCGAGTGAGTCGGAGTTTTTTAGCTTTTTTTCTACCGTACTGATAGGAGCAAAAATATATGAATCTTGTCCAGCGACGCTGCCTTTATCTTGCAGTACACCGATGACCGTCCAGTTTTGCTGGGCGAGATGAATTGATTTGCCCAGAGGACTTTCGTCTGCAAAGAGGTCTTTGGCTATCTTTGCGCCGAGAACGACGACGTTGCTTGCTTTTCGGTCATCGTAGATGGTAAAAAGTCGACCGTCCGCCAGTTTAAAGTTATACATCGGAAAGGCACTGGGGATTGTCCCAAGTACAGTTCCATTTTTTGTAATTTCTTTATATCCGGCTGTGCCGGCAAAAAGTATTGCAGGAGCACTATCAATTACATATCGAAATAATCCAGGTTGTTCGACTGTCAGATCGTAAAATCTTTTTCGGAGTACACCCTGACCGGTGTTAGGTATTCCCAGTTTTCCTGGTGACGTAGAAATTAGGTTGGCACCAATACCTTCAAGCTCGCCGAGAATTAAAGATTTTGCTCCCTGTCCTGCGGAGATGATGATGATGACTGAGGCAATACCGATGATGATTCCCAGCATCGTTAGAATTGAACGACTTTTGTTACGAAGGAGCGCTTTTATGGCTAGGTCTATTGTCATGAATATGGGCATGGGAAAGTTATTACCTGTTGATGGTTGTTTTCTTTACTCGTATCGTAGGGCTTCAATGGGATCTTTCAATGCAGCCTGTCTAGCGGGAAAGTACCCGAAGAAAATACCAAAGAAACTTGATATAGGAACTGCGAAAATCATTGCGCTTACTGAAAGCGTTATGTTCATGTTGTAGATGAGATTCACTATGACTGATACGGCATAGGCAATGCTTAACCCTATCCCCGCACCCACTAACGTCAGAATTATCGACTCTATCAGAAACTGCCAGAGGATGATGTTACGTTTTGCTCCCAGTGCTTTTCTCAGTCCTATTTCTCTAGTTCTTTCTGTGACAGTCACATACATGATATTCATAATGCCTATACCACCTACAACGAGGGAAATTCCTGCAACAGCACTGACCAATAGCGTTATGATACTGAAAATCGTGTTAATGGTGTTGAGCGTGTTTTCCTGAGTGGTGATTGAAAAATCATCTTTGTCATCTGGTTGTAGTCTATGATTTTTTCGCAAGATGGTTGTTACCTGTTCTTTGATTGGCACTACGTCATCCTTAGTTTTTGCTGAGATAAGCAATGCGTTTAGCCAATCACGATTACCAAGAACCTGTTCTGAGGTGGTGATTGGGACATTGACTGCTTGGTCGAGAAATAGTCCGAAAATGCCACCAATAGGTTTTGTGTAGCCAATGACAGTGAGTGTTGTGTTTTCAATTTTAATTCTTTTCCCAACTGGGTTTTCGTTGGGGAAGATTTTTTCTTTCACTTTGGGTCCGATTACGGCAACGTTTGCAGCGGCTCGGATGTCCGCTTCATTGAAAGGACGTCCATCTTCAAACACTGGGTTGAAGGAGTCGAAGAAGTCGTTGGTAGTTCCAAAAAAGGCAAAGTTTCCGCCTTCACGACCATAGGTGATCTGTTTTTGTTCAAAAAGTTGGGGTGTTATGTGTGCGGCTCTGGTGACTTGCTTTTTGATCATGTCGTAGTCTCGAATCTTAAGCGTTTCAGGTAATCCGATCCCACCTGAGCTCATGTTGCCGGGGGCAACGCGAATGATATTTGAGCCTGCACCTTGGAGTTGGTTTAGTATAAGCATTTTAACGCCATCGCCTGCGGTAATCATGATGGTTACCGAGGCAATACCGATGACAATGCCGAGTGTGGTGAGTACAGTTCGGAGCTTGTTGGCGAAAATGGATTGTAACGCCTGAAGGGCGATAATTTTTATCATACGTTGTTGTTTGTTATCTGAAGATAAAGTGAAATGTTGACTATTTACTAAGTAGTTAAAGTGTACTTTACCTGAGTTGATCTTGAAAGCGGGTGTTGTTGCTAACAGGCTTTATACTCTAGCAGGGATTGAGTACAATCAAAGTAGATTTAATTTTTTTCTTATGCAAATTGGTGAACCTGTGCGTCAGTACTCTTTTCCTTGGCAGAAAAAAGATGAGGTTGTTCAGATGGTTATGCGGGCTTTTCTTCCCGCCTTGATTGTTCCTGTTATCACTATATCGGGGATCACTTTTATTCCTATCTTTGTGCTCAGTTTTTTGTTGGAACGAATGCAGTTGATGTATCAGTATAGTGAATTGAGTAATACGGTATTTCTTTTGTGGATGGGAGCTGGGGTTTTATGGATAATTTACCTTTGGTATCAGTGGTTTTTTGATATTTCTGTGGTGACTAATATTAGAATTGTGGATATTGATCAAATTGGTTTTTTTCATCAGAAAGTCAGTGAAGCTGGTTTAGATAAAATACAGGATGTTGTGTATGAGGTGAGAGGTATTTTACAGACAATTTTTGATTTTGGTAACATCACGATTTTTACTGCAGGTAGTCGAGATGGGTTTACTTTTGAGAATATTCATACTCCTCACACCGTGCACAAACGACTGCTGGCATTGATTGAAACGCATGCATCCACACAGGAAAAGCCATTAACTCCTAGGCAGTTGCTCGAAT
The DNA here is from genome assembly GCA_037128935.1 of bacterium. Classification (GTDB taxonomy): domain Bacteria; phylum Patescibacteriota; class CG2-30-54-11; order JBAXVQ01; family JBAXVQ01; genus JBAXVQ01. Next base: position 14,040 of record JBAXVQ010000040.1, read on the forward strand.
ATTTGCAAAATAGAGACTCTCTGTTGGCTCAGAACCTTACTTCCCAACCTTCGGTGGAGGAACATGAAACGTCTTTTTAATTTTTTATTAGTTTGTGGATTTTTTGTGCTTCTTATTGGTTGCAGTGGCAAAAAAAACAATGTCACTCTCACAGCGACTCCTAATTTAACGCCTGTTCCAACTACAGTTGCGGAGTTTATAGGTCTTGCTACAGATGAATATGATAGAAAAAACTATGTCAATGCGTTGGAGTGGTATAAAAAAGCTGCCCAGATAGAACCACACAATAGTTTGGTTCGAGAAGGGATGGCTAAGACGTATTTTGCCAAGCGAAAGTACTCTGATGCGGTAGAAGAGTATCAACTTGCCATTGATGAAAAACCGGCGAATGCCTCTGAGCTTAGTAATAAACTGGGGACTATTTTTTCCTTAACGGGGCAATGGGAAAAGGCTCGTGATGCTTATATGAATGCTCTAGAACTGGGATGGGTGGATAAGAATATTTATTTAGAACTAGGGAAAGCGCAGATATGGGTATCTAACTTTCCAGAAGCGAAGAATGCTATTGGAAAGGCTTTGGAGCAAGACCAAAACTCAATCGAAGGACGTTTTCTTTTTAGCGCGGTGGGGTGTTTGGACAATCTTGAATTTGCCCGAATTGATATGCAGAAAGTGAAAGAAAGTACACCAGCATCTGATGATGAAAAGCAAATAGTTGCGGATTCTGCAACCCTACTTGAATACATTCATGAGGCTCAGTTGCCAAGTCAAAAAGATTGGGCTGGAGTGTATCTTGCGAAAGGGTTTACCACGATTGGTTACCCAACCCTGGCGGTAGCTGAAGTGAAGCCAGTGATTGAAAAGAATCCTGATTATCCTCAAGCGCATTTGTTGCTTGGACGGGCTAATTATCTGTTGCAGCGATATGATGATGCGGAAGTATCCTACCAGCGTTTTTTCCAACTTTACGGAAAGGATGACCTTGTTGGGTGGTACTATTCTGGTGAAAATTACTACTCTTGGGGAAGGTTTGATCAAGCGGTCACGGCTTTTTCGAATGCTCTCAAAGTGCAGGATCAGACGTATGCAGGAGTGTTGCATTATAAACTTGGGTTGACCAATGAAGCGCAGAAAAATTATACGGGTGCATTAACCAGTTATCAGGCATCAGTTAATGCAGATTTAAAACAAAGAAAGGCTTGGTTGAGGATTATCGGTTTGCAGTTGGGAGAGGTAAAGGATGTTGATCAAGCTATTGTAGCCGCGGGGAAAGCTGTTGAGCAGTTTCCGGATGATGCTGAAGTGGTGACGAATCTCGGTTGGGCATATCTTGAGAAAGGTAATTATGATCAGTCAATCACAGTGTTGGAGAAAGCTGAGAAACTAGATCCAGATTTTGCACCTATTTACTTTAATCTTGGTCGCATTCGTTCTTTGCAGGGGGATCAACAGGCTGCAAGAGAGTTTTATATTCGAGCAGTTAATCTTGATACGACAGGGGGTATCTCTAAAAGGGTGGAAGATGAGTTGAATGGTGTTCAACAGTGATGCGGTTATTTTTTTGGTGTATTATTTGCTTTCTAAACTGAACGTCACTGGGCCATCGTTGATGATTTGCACGAGCATTTTTGCTTGAAATGTTCCGGTTTCAATTTTGAGTGGGGTGGTGTGTAATTTTTCAATGAATTGGTTGTAACGTTGTTCGGCTTGCGCTGGAGGTGCTGCTTCATCGTAACTTGGACGGCGCCCTTTGTTACAGTTGCCGTAGAGGGTGAATTGGGAGATAGCAAGTATTTCACCGTTGATATCGAGTAAGGAATGATTCATCTTTCCTGAGTTGTCTGGAAAGATGCGAAGGTTAATAGTTTTTTCGATGAGCCAGTCGATATCTTTTTCTTGATCGTTTTTTCCTATTCCGATGAAGAGCACAATTCCCTTTTGGATTTTTCCGACAACTTTATTATCGACTGATACTGATGCTGAAGTTACACGTTGGATAAGTAGTTTCATTGCTGCTGCTGGTTGCGATGATTTTAGTGTATAAGAGAGAATGTTTGTTTACTATAGCTGAAACAATGTAGTGTAACTCATTTTGAGGAGACCTTCTTCGATGCGTTGCTTTCGTCTTATTGAGGGGGGTTGTTGTTTGTTCTATGATTGATTCGTATGATTGGGTTATTTTATGAAATCGCTTGGGAAACAATTTCAAGATAACGTTTTGAATTTATTATTTCCTCCTCGGTGTATTGGTTGTCGTGCCTGGGATTGTTGGGTGTGCTCAAGTTGTGTAGAGCAGTTGCGGTTTGCTCCTGTGGGGGAGTGTTTGTATTGTTTTACTCCATTTCGAAGGGATGTGCATACCTTGATTTGTGATGTTTGCTTGGTGGAACACGAGTATTGTCAGATTATTGCTTGTACTAGTTTTTCAGGATTGTGTCGTGAAAGCGTGCATGCGTTTAAATATGAGTTTATTGATGGGTTTTCTAGGGTGTTGTCTGGTTTGATGCGGCAATTTTGTGAGGAAGTGTTGTTTTCAGAACTTTCAACTGACTCATTTCAAGAGAAACTGGTTGCTTCCCTCCATCTCTTATCTTGAGTACGCATG
>JBAXVQ010000041.1:0-16333 GCA_037128935.1 bacterium
GTACTTAAATCCCGAAAACCATCCGCCACAGTTGCCGAAATCCTTTCAGCATTTCAATCAACAGGTGTATCCATAACTGACAGCCGAACTGCCTCCTGCTACATGGGAACATGCTCTACAGGAGTAACAAAAAAACGTATCGATGTGCTAGCCGCTTTAGGTACTTTTCCTACTCTAACACCTACTGCATCTCCAACATCAACCAGAACGGCCACCAATACCCCAACACCTACCTTTACCAGAACCAATACTGCCACACGAACGAATACACCAACCAGAACCAACACAGCAACTCCAACGTTGACAAGAACCTATACCAACACACCTACGCAAACATTCACAAGAACCGTTACCAATACTCCTACCTCAACATTTACAAGAACCAACACGGCAACTCATACAAATACTCCAACTCAGACATTCACAAGAACTTTTACCAATACATCGACGCAAACATTTACTCGAACAGCTACCAACACTTCGACTCAGACATTCACGAGAACTAATACAGCCACTAGCACAAACACTCCAACGCAAACATTTACGAGAACTTTCACCAACACCGCTACACAAACATTCACGAGAACCTTTACCAACACTCCTACGCAGACTTTTACCAGAACCAATACAGCAACTCGAACAAATACACCAACTCGAACCAACACTGCTACTCCAACATTTACGAGAACTTCCACAAACACACCAACGCAAACATTTACTCGGACTGCAACCAACACTCCCACACAAACATTCACAAGAACCAACACAGCAACTCGCACTAATACTCCAACGCCAACATTTACGAGAACTTCCACAAACACAGCAACCCAAACATTTACTCGGACTGTAACCAACACGCCCACGCAAACATTCACAAGAACTAACACAGCGACTCGCACTAACACTCCAACGCCAACATTTACGAGAACGTTTACTAACACAGCAACACAAACATTCACTCGTACAGCAACCAATACACCCACACAAACTTTCACAAGAACCAACACCCCCACTCGCACAAATACTCCTACACCTACATTTACGAGAACATTCACAAACACAGCAACCCAAACATTCACAAGAACGTTCACCAATACTCCCACACAAACATTCACACGAACATTCACAAACACCGCAACACCGACCAGAACACCTACTGCAACAAGAACCCCTACCCAGACACAAATAATCCCAATAGCTGCCATTGAAAGCAGTACTGCAACGATAACCGAAACAGAAACCACATCAGTTTCTACTACTCCAACACCAATCCCTGGCTGCCCAGTCTCAATAAATCTCCAAACACCACACTTCTCAAACATTTCAGGAACATTTACAGGAACTATTTCCCTAGATACTTCTGCACAAACTGTAACTCCAGAACCTCAAATACGCTCCATTTCAATTCAATATAACTCTGATGGCAGTGATATCTACTACACTTTAACCACCTTCGACAGCGCTTCAGATGGCAGCTTTACACAGCCGTTCGATTTTCCAATCGAAACTGCTCAAGCAAATTACTACTTCAGAGCTGTCTATCTTGGAGATACCACCTGCACAACAGCCATTGAATCCACAACACAAGGACCAGTAGGGGTTCCTGCTCCAACTATATAACTCTTATTCACCAGCTCTAGAACCCCATATCCCCTTTTTCCTAAACACACTGTAGTTACTAAACACTTTACTGTATAATACAAGTAATAATGCCCTCATACGTAAAAAAGAAAAAAAGGAGCCATAATGCATAAGAATCTCCGAAAAACACTAGCCGCCATTACACTTCTCCCTCTACTACTCAGCTGCTCATCTGGCAGTATCAAACTTCCGCAACAACGGAAAGTCGATGCCCTTTGGTATTCAATTGATAAAGATAAAAAAGCCAAAGGTGGCACTAGTGAAGTAACAATGGTTGTAGATAAAAATAACGATACCGACCTTAAACTAGGTTTTTATGAAACCGAAGTAGAAGGCACTGGTCAAATGTGGCGGGCATCAGCCTGGATGGGCACATCCGTCGCCGCCTTTCTTACTAAAAAAAACATCAACCAATACAAAATAGACTTCACAACCAAAGGCAGAATTGATGGCCCAAGTGCTGGAGCCCTGCTCACTATTGCGATGCTATCTGCACTCCAAGAAACCGAACTCAACAACAAAGTTGCCATGACTGGCACAATCAACCCTGACGGCACAATCGGTCCTGTTGGTGGTATTCTCAACAAACTCCAAGGAGCAAAAGACAAAGGAAAAACTATCGTCCTCGTTCCAATTTCTCAACGATACGATACCAACGTAGAAAACGGCGAATCCGTTGATGTAGTAAAAAAAGGTGAAGAGCTCGGCCTGACGGTCAAAGAAGTATCCAACATCTACGATGCCTACAAAGAATTCACCGGCAAAGAACTCCCCCGCCCAGAAAAAGGTGCCAAAGAACCCGAACTACCATCCCGCACCTATGATCGCCTCAAACTCAAAACCAACGAATGGAAAACCCGCTACGACGAACTCGCCGCAAAAGTAAATTCTTACAACAAAACCATCACCTCTAATTTCACTCAAAACATCGACGAATCCCTCGGTGACATGGCAAAAGCTGACAGTTGGGCAAAACAAGGTTCAGTAGCCGCCGCTTACAACAAAACCGTCGAAGCAACGTTGAAAATTTCTATCGTAAACAGTGCCATCGAAATAGCCATGGCAATCGTCAACAAAGGCCAAGAAGGCATTGTCCAATACGTCAACTCAACCTTCTTTAGTAGTAAACAGGTAGAAAACCTTGCCGATCGCCTTGCTATTGAGGAAATGACCTCATTCAACGACCTTATTGCAGTATCCGAAGCCTACAGCAACTATGGCACCAGCCTTGGAGTAAAAGACAAAGCACAACAACTTATCAACGAAATGTATGCCGCAAAAACCACTGATGAAAAAACCAACAAAGCCATCGAAGCTGCCCTCTATTTCATGATCAGCAAATACTCCACCATCCTTGCCGAAGACGCACTCGACTTTGGAAAAGGAGAAGCCGGTCCAAAAGTCCCTGACAGCAAAAACCTCCTCGCCTGGTCAAACATTCTCCGACGCTCAGCTGAAGCAAACCAAAACTACTTTGATGCCACCGTACTCGATAATTACGCCTCACAATCCGGACAAAACCTCACCACACTCAAATACAGTTTAGCCTCCAACGACTTCGACTACCTGCAATCCGTTATTTCCACAACCGTCATAGAAAATGTACAAAAAAACCTCAAAGATGATACCCACAAAGCCGTTGCCGCTTTTGGTCTAGGACTCAACGGCTTCACCGAATCCTCCGGAATTATCGCAAAATACTATTCTCTCGATGCCAGTGTCGACAAAAACGGCAGCGTCAGAAGCTACTCCCGAGAAAAAGCCCTCACCAACATGTTAGAAAACGCCATCGAACTCGCCAAAGAAAATATCGAATCCGCAAAAAAAGCCGGAGCAACCCCCTCTATAGCCATCTACCACTACCAAGCTGGAAAAACCTACCGCGAAGGCAGCATGGACGACAAGCTCAGTGCCCTTGTAGAATTTTGGAAAGCCTCCATGTATGCCCGCCTTTCCACTATTTTGTTAGAAAAGAAATAGTGTGCTACACTGTCGCCAAACCATGAGAAATGATGACACAACGCTTTTTTATTCCCTTACTTATCCTCCTCATCCTTAGTACCACCGTTATTGCAGTTATTTCAGTCAAACCCATCTCTCGCCCCGTAATAGCAGAAAACACCACATCCCAAGCCCCACTCCAATCCATCCCCAAAGAAGCAGCCCCGCAAGAAACAACCCCTTCCCTCCCCATGCTAAACATCAATAAAATCTCCTCCGAAAAAACCATCCCAAACCTTCCAACACCCGCTTTCACACCAGTAAACGGCTGCAAAATACCCATCATCATGTATCACTACGTTGAATATGTGCAGAATAAAAAAGACACCCTCCGTCAAAAACTCAACATCAACCCCGACCTCTTGGAAAAACAACTAGAATTACTAAAAAATTCCGGCTACACATTCCACACAGCACGTGATATCCCTGAATTACTCAAAACCTGCCCAACCCCAAAACAAAAAAGTATTATTCTCACCTTTGATGATGGCTACGCAGATTTCTACACCAATGTATTTCCTCTCCTGAAAAAATACAACAGCAAAGCTACCGCATATATCATCAGCAATCGCATTGGACAACAGGACTACATGACCGAATCCCAACTCAAAGAACTGGTCGCCAGCGGGCTTGTAGAAATAGGGGCACACACATTAGACCATCCAAGTCTAACCAGACTTTCAACACCAGAAGTCAAAAGACAGATCGAAGAAAGTAAAAAAAATCTGGAAAAAATACTAAATACCCAAGTAGAAACCTTCACCTACCCCTCAGGTCACTTCAACTCCGCAATTGAAAAACTAACCAAAGATGCCGGCTTTACCTGTGCCCTATCCACACTTGCAGGAAGCATCCACAGCCCAAAGACCCTCTTTCATCTCCATCGTTTCCGCGCAGGCATATTGGGGGGAGCAACACCCTCACTCACACAACTAGAACGCAGCTAACAAGAACAAACTAAAAAAAAAATATGAAATCTCCTTCCCACCTCACAAAAAACTCCATTTCTTGTATACTGTAACCAACAAGCCACCAAAAGACTTAAGTAATCAAGCTCTACGAACACTATGCAAAACAACAAAACGGACGGATTCACTCTTGTTGAACTGATCATCGTGTTCGCAATCCTTTCCATCCTCGCAGCCGCTATACTCATCGGCATCAACCCTGCAAAAAACACCTCCTCAGCCAGAAACGCAGTACGGGCTTCAGATAACAAAACCCTACTAACAGCACTGGATCTGTATTCCGTTGATAACACTGGTCAATATCCTTCCGCTATTGACGGCACACTTCGCATGTTGGGAACTGACAACACCGGATGCAACATCCTCTGCGGAAAACCTCAAGGAACTCAAGTCAGCGCCAGCTCAATCGCCGATCAGACGTCCTCTGATTTTAATCAGGGAACGTACTCCAACACACAATGGTCAGGAACAAATACTGCCCTAGAACTCACCACAGCAGGAAAAACAGCAAAAACAGGAACATTTACCTCACGAATTTTCAATACTGGATCACCATCAACATGGTCTTCATTTCTCCCTGTCGCACAGCAACCCTACGGCAAAGAACTTCCCAATAATGGGGCATCAGAAACCCAATACTCTGCAGGCAATGCCAATATGACAGGAAACGTCCTCCTCCTTCATTTGAATGAAGCAAGCGGCACACTCGTAGATAGCAGCAACACCAGTAACAATGCCACAAAAGTCGGTAACCCCACCTACGGTGTAACAGGTCAGTTCAATACTGCCCTAAGTTTTAACAGCAGCGCTGACTACCTCACCATCAACAACAACTCAAGTCTCAATCCTCCAACTGCTATGACCCTTGAAGCATGGGTGAAATGGAATATTTCCCCTTCAACTGGTGCTCAGTGGGCAACGATTGCAGGAAAAGGAGATAACGCTGGCTACCTGCTGCAACATAATAATACCAACACCGCCTTTGAATTTGCCGTTCAGGCTGCCACAAACAGAACCTACATACTCAGCACCACTACTCCCACAATGGGCACATGGTATCACGTAGTTGGCACGTATGATGGCACTTCCATAAGGCTGTATGTAAACGGCATCCAAGAACGCACTGGCTCCTTAAGTGGCGCTCCCCGCTCAACAGCCAACCCCTTCCAAATCGCCCGTTCAAACGGTGGACGTAGCTTCATCGGCAATATTGACGAGTTGGCATTCTACAATCGTGCGCTTTCTGCCACAGAAGTGCTCAACCACTACCAACGTGGAGCCCTTCACATCGAACATCAGATTCGTTCCTGCAGCAACAACACCTGCACAGGCAGCACATTCATCGGACCAAACGGAACCGCAGGAACGTACTACACCGAACTAACAAATACCACAACAGGCCTTCCCTCATACGACATTTCCAACCTCGGAAACAACCAATATTTCCAGTACCAAACAGTATTCAGAACTAGCAACACCACCTACTCACCACTACTTAAAACCGTCAGCACCCAATACAACACATCCTCTCTCACCGGCGAAATGACCGCCTCATCCTGCATCGACCTCTCCCCCCAACTCGCCCCGTACATTACAAAACCACTCCTAGATCCCAAAGTGGGAACTACAGGAAAATCGTATTATGCAGTGAGGAAGAATACGAATGGGAGAATTGCGATTGTGAATTGTTATGTGGAAAATCCGTAATGAGTTATCTAACGGTCGGAGAAATTCTCTGCTGAACTCTGTGATAGTTGTCCGCCCACGGACAACACTCCTTTCCCCCTAACTCCTCCCCAACGTCTCCAATTTTTTTACCGCTGGTGCTGAAGAAATTGATTGCATTTGTATTCTGGCGATTTCGTTGAGCATGAGTACTCGTTTGTTTTGAGGGGAAAGAGCAAAAACTATGTTCCCCGCTTGGATTTTAAACCCGTCGAATTCGACGGGTTTAAAATCAGAGTTATTGATTTGCTCCCACAGCCCAAGAAATTCAATAGTTGCGTAAATTTTCATAGCACACCAGTTTCTGGTGTAGGTGATCGTATCTAGGGTCATAATTCAGTGGTGGTTATTAATGAATACTGGTTTATTTTGTGTTTATGTAGAACTTGCAAATTACAGTATGCTTAGTAATTTTTTCAATTTTCATTTCCACAATACGTTTCGATTGTTCCACGGATTTTCTTTTTTGTTTCTTTAAGTTTTTGTCGCTCTTCGAGTCTTTTATCTTCCAATATTTGTTGTTGGCTTATTTCTTGTTTTCTGGTTTGTATTGCAAAGTACGTTTGGGCGTGGGCAATTTGTTGTTTTCTGGGGTCTCCGTTTTGGGCGATGGGTAACAGGCGTAGCGGGTAAGGTGGTAGTCATCAAGTTTTCGTAGAGTCTCTTTTTCTGTTCCTGTTGCTATTTTGATCATTTTGTTGACGTCAACAAAATGATCTGAGGTTGGAAATCCGCTGTTGATACATGCGTTGATTGCTTTTTCTATGACCGTTTTGAAATTTCTCCATTCGGTGTAGCCGAGTAGTTGGTAGAGGTCTCTAGCGCTCCAGTACTCAATCTGATTGCCGTTTTTGTCGATGGTAATCTTTTTGATTGATTCGAAGTTGTTGAATTGTTGGGCGAGAGTTTTTTTCATGGTATTGCCTACTCACTAATGCTTTTTAATTATAATATATGTTTATATAATTTTTTGCATTTTTTACCTTTATGTTTAATCCCGATTCTTTGGTTTTTTGTGAAAATGCCGTTGTGACGACATTTTCACAAAAAACCTATAAACAGAGGATAGCTCCGATTGCATAATACAGGGTATTGCAAGAATCCATCAATAAGGCTTTCTGGAGGGTCGGAACATGAGTTATGGCGGTGCTGTGAGCAGTTACTTTAACATCCCTTGAAAAAATAACCTAAAGCTCTACAATTTCAGGTAAGGATTGGGGTTTCCCCAGTCGATAAGGAGTTCTCTTGTGCATAAGGAGGACTCCTTATTTTCTAGCCCATATTTATGATTTACATGGTTGTAGGATGAGCAGGATTCACTGTGTACTTCGGATTGAACACTTTTTTAAATTGCAAACTAGTCGCCCCAAAATTGATGAGCAGACCGACTGCTTTATCGTAGGCTACTACATAGTTTTTTGCCTGTGCAAGGTGTACATCTTCCAAAGTAATCAATGCTTTCAATTCAACAATAACAGCTTGTTCAACCACAAAGTCAGCTCTTCGAGTGCCTACATGAATACCATCATAAAAAATAGCATGCTCCAACTCTCGCTCAAAACCTAATCCTGCCCTCTCCAGTTCAATAGCCAAACAGCGTTGATAGATAACTTCCTGAAATCCATTGCCAAGTGCATTGTGGATTTTCATAGCACAGCCGTTTATGGTGTAGGTGATTGTGTCTAGGGTCATAATTCCAATGTCAGAATCAGGATTTACTTGATTATAGGATTAACAAGATGAAAAGAAAATCCAACAAATCCACTAATCCCACATCACTCCCCATCATGCATCCCTCCCCATCATGTAAATCCCCCAATCCTGCAAATCCCGATTCAGACATTTTTCCCCGTCAGTATAAGGATTTACTTGATTATAGGATTAACAAGATGAAAAGAAAATCCAGCAAATCCACTAATCCCACATCACTCCGATCATGCATTCCTACCCATCATGTAAATCCCCCAATCCTGAAAATCCCGATTCAGACATTTTTCCCCGTCAGTATCAGGATTTACTTGATTATAGGATTAACAGGATGAAAAGAAAATCCAGAAAATCCACTAATCCCACATCACTCCCATCACGCATTCCTCCCCATCATATAAATCCCCCAATCCTGCAAATCCCGATTCAGACATTTTTCCCGTCAGTATCAGGATTTACTTGATTATAGGATTAACAGGATGAAAAGAAAATCCAGAAAATCCACTAATCCCACATCACTCCCATCACGCATTCCTCCCCATCATGTAAATCCCCCAATCCTGAAAATCCCGATTCAGACATTTTCCCCGTCCACAACCGCAATCTTCTTATCTCTTTTATATTCTATCGACACATCTATATGATCTTGAGTTAGAGCAAACAAAATAGTCAAAACTTTTTTAAAATATGTCATACTAGAATCATATGAGCAAAAATTGGAGTTACTCACATGCACCTTACCTCTAAATTCTCACAATTCACAAAACAGTACTCGCTCTCTAAAACACTACGGTTTGAATTAAAGCCCCTTGGCAATACATCTGCAATGCTTGAGGAAGCTCAAGTATTGCAAAAAGACCAACTAATTCAAGAAAAATACAAAAAAACAAAACCTTTTTTTGACCAACTGCACAGAGAGTTTGTGAAAGAAGCGTTACAAGAAACAGAAATTGAAGGAATAGAAGAATATTCTCAAATTCTAGAAGAATGGAAAAAAGACAAAAAAAATAAAGAAATAACAAAGCAGTATCAAGAAGCCACAAAAAAATTACGTGCAGAGGTAGTAAAACTTTTTCAAAAAAAAGCTGCTCAATGGTCAGAATTAACATACCCACACTTAAAGTTCAAAAATAATACTATTGAACTTCTTTCAGAAGAAAACATATTTTCACTTCTCAAAGAACGATATGGGAATGAAGATAACAGCACTCTTGTAGATGAAACAACAGGAGAAATTATATCAATCTTTGACTCATGGAAAGGATTTACAGGATACTTCGGAAAATTTTTTGAAACAAGAAAAAATTTCTACAAAGATGACGGTACGGCATCAGCAATTGCGACAAGAATAATTGATCAAAACCTCAAGAGATTTTGTGACAATATCCAAACATTTGAAAGTAGTAAAGAAAAAATAGATTTTTCAGAAGTGGAGCAATATTTTGAGAAACCTCTTTCAGAAGTGTTTTCCATACAATTCTACAACACCTGTTTCCTGCAAGAAGGAATTGATTTTTACAATACAATCCTAGGAGGAAAAACTCTCGAAAACGGTGAAAAGAAAAAAGGGCTAAACGAGCTTATCAATCTTCACAAACAAAAAACAGGAGAAAAACTACCATTTTTAAAAGCACTAGATAAGCAAATTTTAAGCGAAAAAGAAAAATTCATTGATGAAATAGAAAACGATGATGCACTAATAGAAATTCTCAAAACGTTTCTTACTTCAGCCGAAACAAAGACACAAATCATTAAGAAACTTTTTGAAGATTTCATCAATAACCAACAAAAATATGACCTTTCACAAACCTACTTATCCAAGGAAGCATTAAACACCATTGCTCATAAATGGACAGAAGAAACAGGAACTTTTGAAGAAAACCTGTTTATCGTCCTCAAAGATGCAAAAATTCTTTCTTCCTCAGCGAAAAAGAAAGATGATGGGTATTCTTTCCCCGACTTTATCCCACTGTGTTTCGTGAAAGAAGCATTAGAAAAAATCACCAATGAAAAATTTTGGAAAGAACGCTATCTAGTAACTCAAGAAATTGCAAAAAGCAAAGGATTTCTTGATGCAACAACGAAAGAAAATAGTTGGTGGCAATTCCTATCTATTTTTTCTTTTGAATTTACTACTCTTTTCGAGCGGGAAGTTACAGATACAGAAACAGGTAAAAAGACTAAGATTGGTTACAATGTATCCAAAGAAGCTCTTGAAAGACTACTCACAGATTTCAAACTGGACCAGAGTGCCAAAATAATAATCAAAGACTTTGCAGACTCATTGCTTACCATTTATCAAATGGCAAAGTATTTTTCCCTCGAAAAAAAACGTGCATGGAATGACCAGTACGATACAGCAGACTTCTATGAAAACCCCGATTATGGATATAAAAAATTCTATGAAAACGCCTACGAGGAAATAGTACAACCATATAACAAACTCCGAAATTATTTAACGAAAAAACCCTATAACGAAGAAAAATGGAAACTGAATTTTGACAATCCAACGTTAGCAGACGGCTGGGATAAAAATAAAGAATCAGCAAACCTAGCAGTTATCCTACGAAAAGACGGAAAATACTTCTTAGCACTTATGAAAAAAGGAAATAATCAACTATTTGACGATCGAAACGCAGAAAACTTTTCAAAAAACATTGGGCAGGGAAAATACGAAAAAATAGTATATAAGTTTTTTCCAGATCAAGCAAAGATGTTTCCTAAGGTATGTTTTTCCACAAAAGGCTTAGAATTTTTTCAACCATCTGAAGAAATTTGGAACATTTATAAAAATTCAGAGTTTAAGAAAGGGGAGACATTTTCCCTTAAAAACATGCACAAATTAATTGATTTTTACAAAGACTGTCTCAAACAATACGAAGGTTGGAAATGCTATGATTTTACGCATGTAAAACCAACCGAAAAGTACCACGAAAATATTGGAGAATTTTATAAAGATGTTGCAGAAGATGGCTATAAAGTTTCTTTCCAAGACATTTCCGAATCCTACATAAATGAAAAAAACAATAACGGTGCGCTCTATCTTTTTCAGATCAAAAACAAAGATTGGAATTTAGATAAAGCAAAAGATGGTAAGAAAAAAACAACAGCAAAAAATCTTCATACACTCTACTTTGAATCACTATTTTCAGCTGAGAATAGTGCGGAAAATTTCCCAGTAAAACTCAACGGGCAAGCGGAAATATTTTATCGACCAAAAACTGAAACAGAAAAACTCGGGACAAAACAAGACAACCAAGGAAAAGAAGTAATCAATCACAAACGCTACAACGAAAATAAAATCTTTTTCCACGTTCCTTTAACACTCAACCGAACAGCCCCTGACCCTATCCAATTCAACAGTAAAATAAACAACTTCCTCGCAAACAACCCAGACATCAACATCATCGGCATAGATCGCGGTGAAAAGCACCTAGCATATGCTACGGTAATCTCACAATCAGGAAAAATTTTGGATAGCCTGAGTTTGAACCAGCTAAATGGCGTAAACTACGCCGAAAAACTCAACGAAAAAGCCAAAAACCGTGAAAAAGCAAGACAGGACTGGCAAGATGTGGAAGGAATAAAAAACCTGAAAAAAGGCTATATCTCATGGGTTGTCCGAACACTAGCCGATCTTGCAATCAAGCACAACGCAATCATCATATTTGAAGACCTAAACATGAGGTTTAAGCAGATACGAGGTGGAATCGAAAAGTCTATCTATCAACAGTTAGAGAAAGCCCTGATAGAAAAATTAAATTACTTGGTAGAAAAAGGCGAAACTGATCCTGAAAAAGCCGGATCACTCTTTAAGGCTTACCAACTTACAGCACCTTTCACAACATTTAAAGACATGGGCAAACAAACCGGCATCATATTCTACACGCAAGCAGCCTACACCTCCCGCATTGACCCACTCACCGGCTGGAGACCACAGTTACATATGAAATACTCCAATGCAGAAAAAGCAAAAGAGGCTATCCTCAACTTTTCGCAAATAGCCTATACCGAAAATTATTTTAGCTTCACGTATAATCTAAAAAAATGCAAAGACATGAAAGAATATCCACAAAAGTCACAATGGACTATCTGTTCCTGCGTCGAAAGATTCCGTTGGAACAAAACTCTAAACAACAACAAAGGCGGTTATGAACACTTTCCTACCAGTGGAAAAGGAAGTATCAACGAGAAGCTACAGGAAATCCTCACAAAAGCCGGGATCTCATACACAAACGGAAATATTCTCGAACAAATAAACAATTTGGACACAAAAGGAAACGAAACCTTTTTCCGTGACTTGATATTTTTCTTCAACCTGATCTGTCAGATTCGAAATACCAACGACAAAGATACTACTCCAGACCACCAAGATTTTATTCTTTCACCAGTTGCTCCATTTTTCGACAGCCGCAACACAACAGCATTTGGCGAAAATCTTCCCCAAAATGGGGATGAGAATGGAGCATTCAATATCGCACGAAAAGGAATTATGCTCCTGCATAGAATATCCGCCCACGCAAACAACAAAGGCTCCTGTGAAAAACTACAATGGGATGAATTATTCATATCAAATACTGACTGGGATAATTTTGCTACTAAGTAACAGGACATCGACAAACCCACACAATAATGCTATACTGATACGATTATTCAGCATAGCATGTACCAACTTATACAAATAACAAAAATAAACGATTTCATCTTCTGCCCTTACTCCATCTATCTTCACGCCATCTATGAAAGCTTCACGCAACAGGTCTACCATCAAACCCCACAGACAACAGGAAAAGCGAACCACAAAATAATCGAAAACAACAAATACTCCACATCAAAACACGTTTTACAAGGAATCCCTGTTTACAGTGAAAAGTATCAACTTATCGGAAAAATCGACATCTATGATCAAAAAGAAAAAACACTAATAGAAAGAAAAACAAAAGTAAAAAAAATCTATGATGGGTACAAATACCAACTCTATGCACAATACTTTTGCTTACTGGAGCAAGGATACGCTGTAGAAAAACTTTGTATTCACTCACTTACTGATAACAAGCGTTATAAAATATCGATTCCAGACGCAGAAGAACAAACTAAATTTGAAGAAGTATTGCAGCGTATGTGGCATTTTGAAGCAGAAAAAACACTCCAAAAGCAACCACCAAACAAATGCAATAACTGTATCTATTCCACACTTTGTGAGTTTTCAACATGCTAACACTTCCTGACTTTAAAGAGAAAAAAATTGTATTCATGGCAAACGACAACGAAGAATTTCATGAATTAAAATTCAAAAATTCTAATATTGCCTTGTACAAAGACGGAACCTGTGTAAATCAGATATCCTGTCATCTGGTACTCTCTCTGTTTATCATTGGCAATACAACAATAAGCAGTGGACTCATCAAAAATGCCAAAGAATTTGGTATATCCATCTTTCTTCTAACTAACTCTTTTGAAACCTATGCAGAAATCATGTCTGAAGCAGAAGGAAACTATAAACTTCGTCAGATTCAATACACTCAAACAAAACAATCAGAACTAGCTGCTGCTAGAAAAATTGTAGAAAATGCCGTAATAAATCAGCATGCAATACTAAAAAATTACAAAAAAATAGTACCTGATCAAAAATCTCTAAAAGCCATTATTCAAGCAACAACACTGGATGAATTACTAGGACTTGAAGGAAGCAATGCAAACAAATTCTTTCAAACATTACTAGTAGATATTGGGTGGAGAAGAAGAGCCCCAAGAACAAAAGAAGACATTCCCAACCTCCTCCTCGATATAGGCTTCACATTTCTCTTTAACTACGTAGATTCATTACTTCGGTTATTTGGCTTTGATACCTACAAAGGAGTGTACCATCAGCTCTACTTCCAACGAAAATCTCTAAGTTGTGATCTCATGGAACCTATTCGCCCAATCATTATTAGACAGTTACTAAAATCATATAATCTTGGTCAAATTTCTGAAAAAGACTTTGAATTTAATCAAGGAAGCTACGCATTAAAAACCAAAGCACGCAGAAAATATGTCGATATTTGGTTCCGAATCATCATGGAGAACAAAGAAAAAATTTATACCTACATCTTAAATTACTATAGACATATCCTATATCCCGAACGATACCCATTTCCAACCTTTACTCTGGAATAACACATGATTATTATTTGCTACGATTTTTCCAACGATAAAGTGCGAACACAATTCTCAACATTCCTAAAAAAATACGGGCATGCAGTCCAATACTCTGTCTATGCAATAAGTAATAGCAAACGAGTATTAAAAAATATTCTTGCTGAAATAGAATGCACCTATAAAAAGAAGATTAAAAATACTGACCACGTCCTTATTTTTCAGGTATGTGAACAATGCCAGAAAAAAATCATCCGTTTTGGACGAGCTTCACATGAAGTAGAAGATATCATATACTTTGAATAGTTTTTAGCACATTACCAATTCAAACAAAACGCAAAAGTATAAATCATTTGCACGGTACTAAGAGATTTTAGGCTTACCTTTTTTCCTCCCAAAGGAGCAGAAAAAAGTATAAATCGCTTGCATGGTAATTAGAACAAAAACCTCAGTCCTCATATTTTTTGCAAACACAACGCAAAAAAGCGATAAAGCCCTACGTAATAAGGCTTTTCAACCACTTGGTAGCAATACAAAGTCCCAGCAAGCCACAGCGCCCTGGTTGCATCTTTCTATTGCTACCAAGCCACTGAGGCTCTCTATACCGTATAAGAGATTTCTACTTTTGTAGATTTTTGTCCTTCATGGTAGAAGAGAAGGACTCTATACCGTATAAGAGATTTCTACTTTTGTAGATGAGAGAGAGACCTGCTCCTTCTTTGGAGCTCTATACCGTATAAGAGATTTCTACTTTTGTAGATTGATATACATCACTATTCTTTTTTTGTTGCTCTATACCGTATAAGAGATTTCTACTTTTGTAGATAATTCTCACTCTCTTTTAACACGTTGTCTCTATACCGTATAAGAGATTTCTACTTTTGTAGATTTACCGAGATAGTTTTTGGAAGCACAAGCTCTATACCGTATAAGAGATTTCTACTTTTGTAGATGAACTACGAGCGAACCTGTGCAAATACGCTCTATACCGTATAAGAGATTTCTACTTTTGTAGATGCGGTGTAGTCTGCTGAAATGTACGCAACTCTCTATACCGTATAAGAGATTTCTACTTTTGTAGATACCTGTAACGACTGTGGAACGGTTGCAACTCTATACCGTATAAGAGATTTCTACTTTTGTAGATATTTACTATACCTCAGCTTGCCCTTTCCTCTATACCGTATAAGAGATTTCTACTTTTGTAGATGATGCAGATAAAGACGGAATACCTTGCCTCTATACCGTATAAGAGATTTCTACTTTTGTAGATCGCCGGAGGTGCAAACATGCGTCTTTATCTCTATACCGTATAAGAGATTTCTACTTTTGTAGATTAGCCACCTTGTCCCCTTCACTGTTTTCTCTATACCGTATAAGAGATTTCTACTTTTGTAGATACAAACGTCTTTTCCTGTTGCGGATCTACTCTATACCGTATAAGAGATTTCTACTTTTGTAGATAAAAAAGTGGAAGGTAGTACATCAAGCTCTATACCGTATAAGAGATTTCTACTTTTGTAGATATGCAAACACTCCTTGTGATTACTTGGCTCTATACCGTATAAGAGATTTCTACTTTTGTAGATTCTGTGCCTTTGGGAATATGTCCCTAAGCTCTATACCGTATAAGAGATTTCTACTTTTGTAGATGGAATAGTGACAAGTACAGCGTTTCAACCTCTATACCGTATAAGAGATTTCTACTTTTGTAGATCTAATTGCACGTGACGGCTGGTGATGTCCTCTATACCGTATAAGAGATTTCTACTTTTGTAGATAAGGTAGTTTCTCACTTCACACCCCCTCCTCTATACCGTATAAGAGATTTCTACTTTTGTAGATTTTTGCTGATCGCTCAACCGTAGAAACTCTATACCGTATAAGAGATTTCTACTTTTGTAGATTTAGCGTGTCTGCGTTTGTTCTATGACTCTATACCGTATAAGAGATTTCTACTTTTGTAGATTCTGAACCTTCGGCTTGGTCGTTGACAACTCTATACCGTATAAGAGATTTCTACTTTTGTAGATTTTGCGAGGTCGAGTTCTCCAAATTTTTCTCTATACCGTATAAGAGATTTCTACTTTTGTAGATATCTAGGTAGTG
The DNA here is from genome assembly GCA_037128935.1 of bacterium. Classification (GTDB taxonomy): domain Bacteria; phylum Patescibacteriota; class CG2-30-54-11; order JBAXVQ01; family JBAXVQ01; genus JBAXVQ01. The sequence continues at coordinate 16,290 of JBAXVQ010000041.1, forward strand.
TTAACATAAAATCTTAACAAGTAATGCAATCAATCCCAAAAAAA
>JBAXVQ010000042.1:0-16215 GCA_037128935.1 bacterium
ATTTCGCGGGCGGCTGGTGTGGGCGTTGACCGTTCGCTGGTGTAAGAGAATGCGGGTGCCTGACGAATGTCTTTTGTGCCTAGCGAATGCTTTTTGGGGTGCCTGACGGATGTCTTTTTTTGCTGGTTTATTGTTTTTTTCGGAGGTCTACGATGTTCATTTGGAGGTTTTTGTAGCCGTTCCATTCGTTGGATTCTAGGTGGTAGGCGACTTCTACGGGGTCTCCGATGTGGAGGGTGGGGTCGATGTGGTCGGTGAAGTTGAAGGCTATGCCGTCAATGATGCTTTTGTCGGAAAGAAATTTGTAGCGGACGTGGTTTTTTTGTTTGCCGATGATTTTGATGTCGAAGAGTTCTAGATGGTCAGACATGATGAGGGGACGGGTGTTTTGGAAGCCGAAGGGGGAGAATTTTTCAATTACTTTGTGGGTGTTCCAGTTGAGTTGTGGAGCGTTGAGTGGCATATCGTAGAACAGTGTTGGCGTAAGCATTTCTGCTTCAATCTGGTTGGTTGCGAGGCTGAGGAGTTGTTCTTCGAATGAGGTGATTTTTTCTGGGGTGACGCTGAATCCGGCGGCTGTGGCGTGGCCTCCGAAACGTACGAGGTGTTCGGCTGTTTCGGTGAGGGCGTTGGTGATGTGGAAGAAATCATAGGAGCGGGCGGAGCCACGCCATTGTTCTTTTGTGAGGCTCATGGCGATGGCTGGGCGATGGTATTGGTCGCAGATTTTGCTGGCGAGGAGGCCGATAATGCCGGATGGCCATTCGGGGTGTTTTACCATGATTACTTTGGAAAGATTGTCTTTGTCGATCTGATCCATGGCTTCGGCAAGGCATTTCTGTGTGAGTGCTTGTCGTTCTTTGTTGTAATCATCTAACTTTCTGGCTAGTTCATCGGCTTTTTCTTGTGAAGTTGCGGTTAAAAGTTCAAAGCTGGTGTAGGCGTAGTCGAGTCTGCCACTGGCATTTATGCGTGGTCCGATGCGGAAGCCTATGCTGTCCTCGTTTACTGATTCGGGTGCAGTTCCAGAGACATCGAGAAGGGCTTTGATCCCAGGTCGAGAGTTTTTCTTAATTTGCGCTAGGCCGTGTTTTACGATGATGCGGTTTTCTCCGAGGAGTGGGACGATGTCGGCAACGGTGGCGATTGCGAGAAGGTCTAATTGCTCTCGAGAGAATGCCGGCATTTCTGTTGAAGATCCATCTTTTCCGGAGATGGCAAGTAGTGCCCAGCCTAATTTCCAAGCCACACCGGCTCCTGCAAGCTCTTTGAATGCTGATGGGCATCCTGGCTGTTTGGGATTGATTATTTCAGAGACGTCAGGGAGGTTGGCTGGTACATGGTGATGGTCGGTGATGATAAGTTCCAGTCCAAGTTCGGAAGCTACTTTTGCTTCGTGATTGGCGTTTATTCCACAGTCTACGGTGATGACCATCTTTACGCCTTGTTTGGCTAGTTTGTGGAGGGCTTCGGCGTTGAGACCGTAGCCTTCAGATTCGCGATGGGGGAGGTAGGGGATTATTTTTTCGTAGCCTAAGTTTTGGAATATTTCATAGAGAATGGTTAAGGCAGTCACGCCATCAACATCGTAATCACCGTATATAGCGATGGGGTCATTTCGTTTCATCGCTTGCACTATTTTCCCTGCTGCTTCGAGTGCTCCTTTGAGGGAAGCGGGACCTTGGATGGATTGGATGCTGTCGGAAAAGAATTGGGAGATATCTGCGGATGAATGGATGTTTCGTTGGAGGAGGAGGTATTCTTCTACTGATTTGGTTTCAGTAGTTATTGCATTTCTGGATTGCCAGAGGGGGTATTTCATAGTTGCTTTTTCTTTTCGTGGTTGTTGGTTATGACAATAGTGTATGCGTGCGGTTGGGAGAAGGATAACAGGGGGGTGGGGTGTTGTCTAGTGAGGGGGTTTATGGTATGATGGTGTGACTAAAATGGTTTGATTCATTTGGGACTGTGTGGGTGTTTAACCCTCTAAATCCCCCTAGTCAGGGGACTTTGAGAAAAAAATAAAACAAACAATTGGAGAACACATGCATTCTGACATTCAAGAGCCTGTTTCTTTTTGGGAAAAAGTAAAGTCGTTTTTTCTGGGCAAGTCCAAATATCTTCATGATCCTGGTATTTTTCATGCTACTTCTTTAACAGCTTTTTTTGCTTGGATTGGTTTGGGTGCTGATGGGTTAACTTCTTCTTCGTATGGGCCACCTGAAGTGTTTGAAGTGTTGAAGGCTCAACCATTTCTCATGGTGTATGTGATTTTAGGGACATTGGTTACGATTGCGGTTTTGAGTGTTAGTTATTCGCAGATTATTGAGGAATTTCCTCATGGTGGCGGGGGGTATATTGTTGCTTCGAAATTGTTGTCTCCTTGGTGGGGGATGATTTCTGGGGCGGCGTTGTTGTTGGATTATATGTTGGTGATTGCGATTTCGATTGCTACGGGTGTGGATGCGTTGTTTAGTCTTTTTCCGGCTGCTTGGCAGCAGTGGAAGTTTGCGTTTATTCTTGTTGTCGTTATTGGGTTTATTATTCTTAACCTACGTGGTGTTCGTGAATCGATCATGCCTTTGATTCCGATATTTGGTCTATTTATGATTACCCACGTTTCCCTGTTGCTTTACGGTTTGATTGTGAAAGTTCCTGAATTGCCTGGGATGGTGCAATCTACTGTTTCATCGACAAGGTCACTTTCTGCTGAGCTTGGGATCGCGGGGTTACTTTTTCTTATTCTCAAGGGATTTAGTATGGGTGCGGGAACCTATACCGGACTGGAAGCGGTGAGCAATGGCTTGCCGATTTTGCGAGAACCGAAGGTACGGACTGGAAAACGGACGATGGTGCTGATGGCTGTTTCGTTGGCGTTTCTAGTGGCGGCGTTGATGTTTGGGTTTATTTTGTTCGGGGTTACTGATGAGTATGGGAAGACGGTGAATGCGATTTTGTATGAAAGGATTACATCAGGTTGGGGAACATTTGGGAGTATTGTTGTCGGTTTGACGCTATTTTCAGAAGCGGCAATGTTGTTTGTTGCTGCGCAGACTGGCTTTCTTGATGGGCCGAGGGTGCTTTCCAATATGGCAATTGATGGCTGGTTGCCAAAACGCTTTTCTCTTTTGAGTGATCGGTTGGTAACTCAGAATGCTGTGCTGCTGATGGGGGCGGCGGCGTTGGCTATGATTTTTCTTTCAGGTGGGGTTGTGCATTTTCTTGTGGTGTTGTTTAGTATCAACGTGTTTATTACCTTTCTCCTGTCTGAGGTTGGGATGGTGCGACATTATTGGATTGAACGGCACGAGAAGAAGCATTGGGTAAGAAAAATTGCGCCGCATGTAGTGGGGATGATTACTTCAGCAGTGATTTTAACTATTGTCGTTGCTATGAAGTTTCACGATGGTGGTTGGTTGACGTTTCTATTTACGAGTATTGTGGTCTTTCTTGCTATGGGGATTAAACGGCATTATGACGGTACGGATAAAAAATTGCGAAAACTTGATGTATTGATTGAGGCTGCTCGTTCTGATCGCGAAGATGTGATTCCTCACAATGGGAAGAAAGGGAGGCATTCTTGCGACCCCAACGCTAAAACGGCGGTGTTGTTTGTGAAAGGACTTAATGGTTTGGGAGTGAAAACGATTCATAATATTTTGACCTACTTTGGTGGGGTGTTTGAGAATTTTGTGTTTGTTGAGGTGGGAATGGTAGATACCCATGCGTTCAAGGGATCGGAAGAGTTTGCGGAGTTTAAGGAGCATGTGCGATCAGATGTTGATGATTATGTTGATTTGATGGTGCGTCATGGTTATTGTGCTGAGGGGATGTCTACGGTGGGTGTGGATGTGGCAGCGGAAATGGTGCGGATTGCACCTGAGGTGTTGGGTCGTTTTCCGAATGCGATTTTCTTTGGGGGGAAGATTGTGTTTCCGAAGGATACGTTTGTTGATCGGTTGTTGTATAACCAGACGGTGTTTTCTTTGCAGAGGAAGTTTTATCGGCGGGGGATTCCGTTTATGGTGATGCCGTTGTTGGTGGAATAGTTATAGCATTTGCAGTTTTTGTTGGAGCCATCCTGTAGATGGCTCTTTTTTGTAGTGTGAAGGGGCGTGTGGGGAAATGCCTACGAATGTTTTTATCTTGGATGGTTTTTTATTATCGAGTTGCTGGGGTGTCGGGGCGCCGCACATCATTTTCTTTGTAGTCGTTATTGGCGCTAACTACTTTTTGTCCGTCGTCACAAAAAGTAGCAAAAAAGACTCGCCTCTCAAACGTCTCATTTGAGGGTGTCGGCCATTGAGAGGCGGAATGCCAGAGGTCTGCGGAACAGAGGATGGTTCTTCGGTAGTTATGCTTGTTCCAATGAAGTACCGCTTTGGGAGAATGCGCTTTGGTGCGTTCTGCAGCTGCACTTTAGAATGGCGGGATTATTTAGAGATTTGATTATACGTGATAAGGAGTGTCTGTTACGTAGACACCTTTTTTGGTGCGGAGTTTCATTTTTAGGAACATGGCAGTTTGGGTGTGAAGGAGGTTGTGCCAAGCTTTTTTGGGGATGAATTGGGGGACTACTACGGTGATGGCATCGTTAGGTACTAGTTGTTTTTGCTCGTGTTCGATGTAATGCAGCATGGGCTCAAGGAGTAGTCTGTATGGGGAGTCTATGATGACGAGTTTGTCGTCTTTTCCGTATTTTTTCCATTTGTCTTTTACTTTGGCGATGCCTTCTTCGTCAGTTCCGACGTAGACGACGGTGATGTCTTTGGATATTGTTCTTGCAAAGCGAAGGGCGTTGAGGGTGCCTTTGTGGACGCCACCAATGGGGATGATAACTCTGTTGTTTTTGATTGGTGGTGGTTCTTCGAAGTTTTCAAGGGAAAGACGTTTTGCTAGATCTTTGTAATGGCGATGAATGGCAAAGAATATAGTGACTAATGTTGGCGTGAGAATGATCACAAACCAAGCACCGTCTTTGAATTTGGTATACGAGAAGATAATCATAACGACTAGGCAAAGGAGTGCTCCAAATCCGTTGATGATCATTTTGGGGATCCAAAATTTGTCATGTTTGAGGATTGATCCAGGTTCTACTACTTCTTCGCCTGGTTTTAGTTTGCTACTTTTCCACCAACGCACAGCCATGCCGGTTTGGGAAAGGGAGAATGAAAGGAAAACACCGATGGCATATAAGGGGATTAATTTTGTTACACTGGCTTGAAAGACGATAACGAGGATGGATGAAATTATGGTGAGAGTGACGATTCCTCGAGAGAATACCAAACGACTTCCTTTGTAAGTAAGAATCCTTGGCAAAAAGCCATCTCCAGCATGCAATGCGCTCAAGCGAGGGAAGTCCGCAAAAGCAGTGTTGGCGGCCATGAACAAGATGAGCATGGTTGCACCAATGACAGCAAGATAGAGAAAACCTCGTCCAGCAAAGATGGTTCGGGCAAGTTGTGAAATAACGGTTTCTTCCTCAGATGGAATGGCTGTTATTTTCTGTGCTAGGAATGAAATGCTTAAAAACAATGAACCAAGAATTGCGGACATCCAGATAAGCGTGGTGGCGGCATTTTTGCTTTCTGGTTTTTTGAAGGCTGTAATGCCGTTTGAAATTGCTTCTACACCGGTGAGTGCGGCCGTACCACTTGAAAAAGCGTGAAGGATGAGGAAGAGTGAAACAGCCATCGTGGTTTCTGCGTGTTGTAGTAGTGGTGGATCTGTTACCTGCGCTAAAGCCCCTGTGAAATATTGGTAAAGTCCCATTCCAACGGTGAGAAACATCATCGATATAAAGAAGTAGGTTGGTATGGCGAATATTGTGCCGGATTCTTTTACGCCTCGCAGGTTCATCAAGCCGACAAACAGGATCATAGCGACTGCGATGTATACACGGTAGTCATACAAGCCTGGAAAGGCCGAGATCAGTTGGGCGGTTCCCGATGAGATGGATACAGCTACTGTAAGGATATAGTCGGTTAGAAGTGCAGCTCCAGCAGTTTGGGCAGGCATTTCTCCTAAGTTGTCACGTGCAACAATGTACGCACCCCCACCACCTGGATACGCGAGAATAGTTTGTCTATAAGAAATGGAAACGATTACTAATAGTGCAATAATTGCTATTGAAATAGGAAAAGTTATTCCCAAAGCGGCCATTCCTGCTGCAGCCAGAATTACCATGATTTCCTGCGTAGCATAGGCTGTTGAGGAAAGAGCATCGGATGCAAACACTGCCAATCCGACAATTTTTCCAATTCGCTGATGCTGTCCTTCAGCGTTGGAAATTGGTTTTCCTACGAGAAGGGATTTGAGGGTTCTTTTGGGAGAGAATTGGAATTGATGGTGTTTGACCTTGGAATCTTGACTGGTTTTTTCGGATGACATGGGCTTTTTTTCCTGTTAAATCATGCCAAAATGGTGTAAATATCTGAATTATTTAAAATGCACCTGTAGGCTATTCAAATTTTGCTTATTTCAAGGTACAGCGGAGATTGAGTAAAGTCAATCAGAATCACTTAACAACATCTGTAATCGGAAAACAAATCTAACAGTACAAAGCAGATCACTCTTCAAACCTGTCATGACGGCTTTGGGAAGTCTTGGAATACGATTGCAGCAAGAATGAAAGCTCATGCAAAAAAGAGATTTGACAAGGTGTTTTTCATTTGCATATACTTATTGAGTTATCACGTCTTATATCTATTATAATAGATAATTTGGAAATTACGTCTCACTGTTTAGGTTTTCTTCTCTACATTCTTCCCCATCGTTTACTTCGTTAGTATTTTTTTGTGTTATTCAGCCCTAAACAGTTATCTCTACCGATAAGGAGTCATGAATGCCAACCCTTTCGGCTAACCGTCGATTGCTCTCTCCTCAACATTTCCACCGTCTCGAGGGTCTTAACCTCATTAGGATGCAATTCGATTCATTTCAACGTTTTGTTGATGTAGATCTCCCTGAACTTTTTGAAGAAGTCTCGCCGATTGATGACTTTACTGGAAAGAACTACGAACTTCATTTCTTTGATATTACTTACGGAAAGCCGAAGTACAAAGAAGCTGAAGCTCTCCGAAAAGAATTAACGTACTCAAGACCTGTGTATGCCAAAGTTCGTTTGGTCATTAAAGAAACAGGCGAAATAAAAGAGCAAGAAATTTACATCTGCGATCTTCCTTGGATGACTGAGGCAGGGGCTTTTATCGTTAACGGAACAGAGCGCGTTGTTGTTAACCAGTTGATTCGCTCACCTGGTTCTTATTTCACCCAAAAAGAACGCCTTTCCTATGGTCGTTATCTCTATAACGCAAAGATTATTCCTGATCGTGGTGCGTGGGTTGAAGTTGAAACGAATAAAAAAGGTGTTTTGACAGTTAAAATTGACCGTAAGCGTAAGATTACCGTTACGGCATTTCTCCGTGCTCTTGGTTATGGTAATGAAGATGAAATTTCTTCACTTTTTGAAGATGTTGATATTGGTGAAAAACGTTTTATTGAAATAACTCTTGAAAAAGATCCTTCACACTCGGTTGAGGAAGGACTGCTTGAAGTGTATCGTAAGTTGCGTCCCGGTGAACCTGCAACGGTTGATAATGCTCATCAATTGATAAATGATCTGTTTTTTAACTATCGTCGATATAGTTTGGGTGAGGTTGGTCGTTATAAGCTCAACCAACGTTTAAACATTGAAACTCCAAACGACAAGGAGCATTGGATTCTGCGTCGTGATGATATTGTTGCCGTGCTTCGGGAGTTGATCCAGTTGAATAATGGTCTTGGGGATGGTGATGATATTGATCACCTTGGTAATCGACGCATTCGTGGTGTTGGTGAGCTTGTTCGCAACCAGTTCCGTATTGGTCTTCTCCGCATGGAGCGCATTGTTAAAGAACGCATGAGTATCATTGAACCTGAGAAAATGTCTCCTCAGTTGTTGGTTAATGTGAAACCTATCGTTGCTATCCTTCAAGAATTTTTTGGTTCCAGCCAACTTTCTCAGTTTATGGACCAAACCAATCCTGTTTCCGAACTTGGTCACAAGCGCCGTCTGTCGGCTCTTGGCCCTGGCGGGTTGTCCCGTGAACAAGCGGGCTTTGAAGTTCGCGATGTGCATAACTCTCATTACGGTAGAATCTGCCCGATTGAAACTCCTGAAGGTCCAAACATCGGGTTGATCAATGCTCTTGCTAGTCACGCTATTGTAAACAAATATGGTTTTATCGAAACGCCTTATCGCCGTGTTGGGCATGTTGTTCCTAATGATGGAACTTCAGCTGCAAACCGTACGTTGAGTCAAGCAGTTGAGCAGGGTGGTAAGAAATTGTTTGCAGCCGGTAAGAAATTAACTAAAGATGATGCTAAGAAATTACTGGATGTTAAGGAATTAAAAGAGATTCCTGTTGTCTCCTTTGTTAGTAAAGATATCGACTTCTTCGGTGCGCTTGAAGAGGAGCGTTTTACTATTGCTCGTGTTGGTAAACTTGATGACGAAACTGGTGAATTTTTAGAAACCAGAGTGGAAGCTCGTATTGCTGATAAATTTATCTACGAAGATATTGCGAATATTCACTACATGGATGTTGCGTCTAACCAGATTGTTGGTGTTTCTGCATCACTTATTCCTTTCCTTGAGCATGACGATGCGAACCGCGCTCTGATGGGTGCAAACATGCAACGGCAGGCTGTTCCTCTTATTAAACCTCAAGCTCCAATTGTTGGTACTGGTATAGAGGCCAAGGTAGCGGTTGATGCTTTCCAGGTTATTCTGGCTGAAGAAGATGGTGTGATTGATGAAGTGGATGCCGAACATATCGTTCTTCAAGGGAAGAAGCGCTATGCTTACACACTGAAGAAATTCCTTCGTACTAACCAAGGTACTTGTATTAACCAGTCTCCGATTGTTTCTAAAGGTGAAAAGGTTAAAAAAGGCGATCCACTTTGTCGCAGCTTTTCCGTTGATGAAGGTGAAATTGCACTTGGACAGAATCTCCTTGTGGCCTTTATGTCTTTCGAAGGCGGAAACTTTGAAGATGCGATCGTTTTGAGTGAACGTTTGGTGCGTGACGATGAACTTTCTTCTGTTCACGTTGAACGTTTTGAAATTGAAGTTCGTGATACGAAACTTGGTAAAGAAGAGCTTACTCGCGACATTCCAAATGTGAGTGAAGAAGCACTTCGTAATCTTGATGATGATGGTCTAATCCGCATTGGAGCTATTGTAGAGCCTGGTGATGTTCTTGTAGGAAAAATCACTCCTAAGGGTGAAACTGAACTTACTCCTGAAGAAAAGCTTCTTCGCGCTATTTTTGGTGAAAAAGCTCGTGATGTTAAAGATAGTTCTCTTCGCCTTCCTAACAGTTTTGCTGGTAAAGTTACAGAAATCCGTGTTATCAGCCGTGAACAAGGCGATGAATTACCTACTGGTGTTGAAAAGATTGTCCAGGTGTATGTTGCTCAAAAGCATAAGATTGCGGTCGGTGATAAAATGGCTGGTCGTCACGGTAACAAAGGTGTTATTTCCAAGGTGTTGCCTATCCATGATATGCCTCACCTAGAAGATGGAACTCCTGTTGATATCGTGCTGAATCCACTTGGTGTACCTTCCCGTATGAACCTTGGTCAGTTGTTTGAAACTCACCTTGGTTGGGCGGCCTACAAGCAGGGCTATAAGATTGCTAGTCCAGTATTTGACGGCGTTACACTTGAGCAGATTCATGAGCAGCTTACAGCAGCTGGATTGCCTACTCATGGCAAAAGTGTGCTTTACGATGCGAAGACTGGACAACGGTTTAACCAACAGGTTACGGTTGGAATTATTTACATGATGAAACTGCATCACCTTGCAGAAGATAAGATTCACGCTCGTTCGGTTGGACCATACTCTCTTGTTACTCAGCAGCCACTTGGTGGTAAAACTCAGTTTGGTGGTCAGCGTTTTGGGGAAATGGAAGTGTGGGCTCTTGAGGCGTATGGTGCTGCTAACGTGCTTCAGGAAATGCTTACCATCAAGTCAGATGACGTGTTTGGCCGTACTAAGGCATATGAAGCAATTGTTAAAGGTGAAGAAATTAGCCAGATTGGTGTTCCTGAATCCTTTAACGTGCTTGTGAAAGAACTTCAGAGTTTAGGAGTTTCTGTTCATCTCCAGAAGCATGATGGAGACAAGACTATCGAAACCATGCTTGAGGAAAACTCAGAGCGGGATGTAGATCCAGACCTAATCATTGCTGGTGGGGTTCCTGAAACGATCGATGATACAGAGGGCGATGTTGTTGATGATGAAGACTTGATGGATGATGAAGATCTTGAAGATATGCCAGATGATGTGCATGACGACCTCCCTGCCCTGTAGTTTTGGTTATTTTCTATACCACGCATTAGTTGTTTATCTCGAAACATTATAGTTCAAACGCTTTGAGCATGGTTGTTCATGCTTGAGAATATTTGTAAGGAGGGTGTCTCTTGGCGACGTTACCAGATTTTGATTCCATCAAAGTCGTGTTGGCAGGGCCGGAAGAGATTCTGGGTTGGTCTTACGGGGAAGTACTTAAACCTGAGACGATCAACTACCGTACACAGAAGCCGGAAAAAGATGGTTTATTTTGCGAACGTATTTTTGGTCCCGTGAAAAACTGGGAATGTTCTTGTGGTAAATACAAACGTATTCGCTATAAGGGACTGATCTGCGATAAGTGCGGTGTCGAAGTTACCCGTTCTATTGTTCGTCGTGAACGTATGGGACACATCCGTCTCGCTTGTCCAGTAGCCCATGTTTGGTATTCTCGTTCAGTGCCAAATTATATGGCATTGATGCTTGGTATTTCTCCTCGCAATCTAGAGCGCGTTCTTTACTTTGCCCAGTATATTGTTACTTTCGTTGATGAACAGAAACGCAAAGAAGCGTTGAAAGATATGGATGCAAAGCAGGATGAGGTTGTTGCCAAGCTGCGTGAAGATCTTGATGATAAAATCAAGTTTTTGCAGGAGCAACAGGATGTTCAAAACCGTGAATTCATGGCGAAACATAAGAAGAGCGATCCCAAAACTCTCCAAGGATATGAAGATAGTGCACAACGCGCTTTGGAACATGAGATCCAAAAGCTTCGTGATGAGTTCAATAACGCTGTTTTGGTAGAACAAGAAGAATTTAAAACTCTTGCTACTGGCATAGAGCGTCTTGAAACATTTCAGAATATTTCAGAAAAAACGTATCGTAAATATCGTGAGTATTTTCCTGAAGTTTTTAAAGCTGAAATGGGTGCTGAGGCTATTACTAAGATCATTAAAATGCTTGACCTTGATGCACTTACAAAAGAGCTTTGGCAAGATGTAAAGAAAAGTGGTGGTCAGCGTCGTAAAAAGAATCTCAAACGTCTTGAGATTATTCAGGGTATGGCTGAAAACAAGATTGATCCTGCAAACATGATTTTGGGTGTCCTTCCTGTACTTCCTGCAGATCTTCGTCCAATGGTTCAGCTTTCTGGTGGACGATTCGCGGCATCAGATCTTAATGATTTGTATCGTCGTGTTATCAACCGCAACAATCGTCTTAAAAAACTTATCAAACTGAATGCACCTGAAGTTATTGTCAGGAACGAAAAACGCATGCTTCAAGAAGCTGTTGATGCGCTGATCGATAACAGTAACAAGAATCGCAAAGTTGTTATGGCGATGGGTAAGAAGAAACAGAAACTGAAGTCACTTTCTGATATTCTTCGTGGTAAGCAGGGACGTTTCCGTCAGAACCTGCTTGGAAAACGCGTTGACTATTCTGGTCGTGCAGTAATTGTTATCGGTCCTGATCTCAAATTAAATCAATGTGGTTTGCCTCGTCACATGGCGATTGAGTTGTTTAAGCCTTTTATTCTTCGTGACCTTATCAAGCGTGGTTATGCTACGACTTTGAAGAGCGCGAATTTATTGATTGAAAAAGCTACTCCTGAAGTATTGGACGTGCTTGAACAAGTCGTGGTGAACTACCCAGTTCTCCTCAACCGTGCGCCGACTCTTCACCGTCTTGGTATTCAAAGCTTTTTTCCTGTTCTTGTTGATGGAAACGCTATTCGTTTGCATCCACTCGTCTGTTCAGCGTTTAACGCTGACTTCGATGGCGACCAGATGGCTGTCTATATTCCCCTTTCAAAAGCAGCGCTTGATGAAGCTCGTCAGTTAATGATGGCAGATAAGAACCTGCTTATTCCTGCTAGTGGCAATCCTTCGGTTGGTCCGACACTCGATATCGTGTTGGGATTGTATTACCTCACGATGATGGTTGATGTGAAACAGCCGCAGGTATTTGCAAATGTTGAACAGGCTTTGCAGTACTACAATCTTGATGAAGTTGATCTTCGACACAAGATTATTGTGTACATGGAAGATGGTAAACCGCTAGAAACCACTATCGGTCGTATTATCTTTAATAAAGAAATTCCAAAAGAGCTTGGATACTATAATGATGTGATGAATAAGAAAAAGCTGGGTAGGGTTATTTCCCTGTCTTTCCAACAGCTTGGGGTAAAAGTTACCGCTGATCTCGTTGATAAATTTAAAGATCTTGGTTTCCGTTATGCGACCCGTTCAGGTATCACTATGGCTATCGACGATGTGCAGGTTCCAGAGAAGAAACTGAGTATTCTTGCCGATGGTGATAAAAAAGCTGGTGAAATTGAACGCCAGTACCATCGTGGTCTTATCACTGAAGAAGAACGATACGAGCATACGGTTAATCTTTGGACAACAGTTACTGGCGATGTTACCAAGACGATGTTGGAAAACATGGACAGAACGAGTGATATCTTCGTTATCATGGATTCTGGTGCTCGAGGTAGTGTTGAACAGATGCGTCAGCTGGCTGGTATGCGCGGTTTGATGGCTGATCCGTCTGGTAAAATTATGGATCTGCCGATCAAAGCGAACTTCCGAGAAGGGCTGTCGGTTCTTGAGTATTTCATTTCAACGCATGGTGCCCGTAAGGGACGTTCAGATACGGCGTTACGTACAGCTGACTCGGGATATCTTACCCGTCGTCTTGTTGATGTGGCGCAAAGCTTGGTCACTATTGTCGATGATTGCGGTGATACCGAAGGACGCCTTATTTCATGGAAACGTGATGAGACTGGAAGAATTCTTGGAACAGTACTTCGTCAAGATATCATGGGTAGAATTCTACTTGGCGACGTCATTGATCCGAAGACCAAAAAAGCAGTTGCTAAAATTGGCGATACGATTGATGAAAAAGTATTGGCTGATATCGAACAAAGTGGCGCAATTCAGGCGCATGTGCGCAGTATTCTTTCCTGCAAGACCAAACGTGGTGTCTGTTGTGCTTGCTACGGTTGGGATCTTGGTACAGGAAAACTTACTCAGAAAGCAGAAGCAATCGGTATTGTGGCTGCGCAGAGTATCGGTGAGCCTGGTACACAGTTGACCATGAGAAACTTTCACACTGGTGGTGTGGCGGGACTGGATATCACTCAGGGTTTACCTCGTGTGGAAGAGCTTTTTGAAGCTCGTACACCAAAAGGTGAAGCTCCAATCAGTGAAGTGCCCGGAAAAGTGCATATCGAAACGACCGATGAAGATAAGGTTATTACTGTTGCTAACGATGAAGAAGGCGATGATATCTATGAACTCGATCGTGGTTTTTCATCAACGGTGAAAAAAGGCGAAACTGTTGTTAAAGAAGGCGCGGTTGTGGCTATCAATAAAGAAACTGAAGAGAAGGTTCTGGCCTTAACGCCTGGAATCGTGAAGTCGGTTGATGAAGCCAAGATAGTTGTTCACTATAAGCATGTTCGTGTTCGTGATTACCACGTTCCTCACAATGCTCGTCTTTACGTTAAAGAAGGCGATATTATCGAAGCTGGGCAGCAGTTGATTGAGGGGTCAGTGGATCCACATAATATTCTTCGTGTAAAAGGTGAACGTGCTGGTCAGAATTATCTAATCGAACAGATTCAGGAAATTTACCTTTCCCAAGGTGTTGTGACGCATACCAAACACATCGAGGTTATTGTTAAGCAAATGTTTGGTAAGGTTCGCGTAGAAAAACCTGGTGATACCCATCTTATTCCTAAAGAATTTATCGATAAAGATACGTTTGATGAAATCAACGAGAAGATTATCGCGAATGGTGGAGAAATAGCTAAGGCTAGCAAGATTATCCTTGGTATTACAAAAGCATCTCTAGCTTCTGACTCTTTCCTTTCAGCTGCATCTTTCCAAGAAACTATTAAGGTTCTTTCCAAAGCTGCACTTCGTGGTGAGGTTGATTATCTCCACGGACTGAAGGAAAATCTCATCATTGGTAAACTTATTCCTGTAGGCCCTTATGGTCGTAGCGAGTACGCAAAAGGTGAGCTGACCGCAGCTGCTGAATTGGCTGTAGAATCTGAATCACCCAGGCAGTTTGCTGAGGAAGATCTTGTAAAGTCGTAAAGAACCGAGAGTGCACCCATGAAGCCCAAGCGCATACTGATTGCCAATCGTGGTGAAATTGCTGTTCGACTCATGAGAGCCGTTAGAGAACTTGGTCATCATTCGATTTTTTTCTTCCCTTCAGGGATTGACGTGCGGCTTGAATGCTCTTTTGCGGATGAATCGTATCTTTTAGATTCTTCCACTGTGTATGCTCCATTCCTTGATGAAAAAACTATTATTGCCCATGCTTTATTGCACGGGGTTGATGCGATTCATCCTGGTTATGGGTTTCTTTCAGAATCCTCGTCTTTTGCACGTGCGTGCGGAGAGGCGGGGATTTTGTTTATTGGTCCTGATCCGGCAACTCTAGCCTTAACTGGGGATAAAAAAGCTTCCAAGGATCTTGCTCTTTCATTGGCGATTCCAACACTCCCAAGTTCGTTGCCTGTAGTATCGGAAAGTGAGCTTCGTACGCTACTTGCTAGTGAGGCACTTTCTTTTCCGATTGTGTTGAAGGCGTCTTCAGGTGGAGGTGGACGGGGGATTCATGTGGTGCATGATTCTGCATCGGCAATTGCCAGATTTCCTCAAATTCAGCAACAGGTTCAGGCGTATTTTGGTTCCAGTGCTATTTTTATTGAGCATTACTGTGCCCAGGCGCGTCATGTTGAAGTGCAGGTGGCTGGTGATGGAAAGGGTACGTATGTTGTTTTTCCTGAGCGTGATTGTACGTTGCAGCGGCGACACCAAAAGATTATTGAGGAAACACCTAGTTCTTTTATTTCTGAGGAAACACGCAAGGCACTTGCTGAAGCATCGCTTAAAGTTGCGGAGCAGCTTACGTTGTTGGGGCTTGCTACAGTTGAGTTTTTGGTGACTCCTGAGCAGAAGTTTTATTTTCTTGAGGTTAACCCTCGTATTCAGGTTGAGCATGGTATTACGGAGTTACTGACGGGAATTGATTTGGCAATGTTGCAGATGAAACTGCTGCTGCACGGCGATGAATTTTTACTGAAGACGCTTGAAATTAGGGCGCAGGGGTGGGCAATGGAAGCGCGTGTGACTGCTGAAAATCCTCAGGATAATTTTGCTCCTTCGGCTGGAGTTATCAGTCATTACCGTCGACCAAGTGGTCCAGGTGTGCGGGTTGATGATGCATTGTATCAAGGATGTGAGATTACGCCTTATTTTGATCCGTTGTTAGCGAAGGTGATAGTTTGTGCTGATTCTAGGCCTGCGGCGATTTCTAAGCTGCTTTTTGCGATGGAGGAAATGCAGGTTGGTGGGGTGGAAACGAATATTTCGCTTGTTCAGGGGCTATTAAAGAGTGATGGGTTTTTGGCTGGTGAGCATTCTACCGCGTTTGTTGAAGAGTTTTTAGCTTTGCAGCCTTCTTTGGTGTTGGTTTCTCGGTTTCAGCATTTGTTGGAGCATTCGTATAAGAGTGGGGTGCATGATGAGGGGATGATTGCGCAGGTGGTGGCGGAGTTGTATCACAAGATGAATAAGGGGGGGGAGCTTGGGGTGGCGATTGATTATGAGCTTTCGTTTTAGGGACGGTTTTTTGTAGAGACATGGCATGCCTTGTGTCAAAGATGTGTGGTTTTTTGTTCGTTCAAGGTTGTACCTTGAACGTTTTTATTATGGGAATAGAAGCCTATAGTGCGGTTTTTTTATCTGGGAAGTGAATGCTACTGTTTGCTTTAGTTTTGCCATAGGGTGGAGTTTTTACGTCTTTTTCATCCTACTTTTTGTGCTTGGCAAAAAGGTAGCAAAAACCGCGTCACTTTT
>JBAXVQ010000043.1:0-15969 GCA_037128935.1 bacterium
TTTCTATTTTACGACAATTCTATTATACACTAATTCTCGTGACGACACCACCTAGAGTACTATCAAGCAGCTGTTGAAAGCCGACAACAATATCTTCTAGAAACAGCACGCGATGCAGGCCACTACAATTCTCTGGATCAAGCACGATACGATGTTATGAATGGCATCTTGCGTAGTTTTAAAAATAATGCACCCAATGACTAATTTTCGCTATACTTCACCTCGTACCCAAACAAAAAAAGGAGCTCCAATGGAGCAGGAAAAAATTTCCCATACTACCCAGATTCCCTATCTTCGCCTCATAGCAGCATCACTTATTGCATTACTGCTTACTCTGACGGCAACACAGTGGATCAGCACGCTGTATACTATTCGCCCGTCGGCTAAAGATACTGAAAAACTTACTATCTCTGCTGAGGGAAAAGTGAATGCACAGCCTGATATTGCGATTTTCTCGGTTGGAGTGCTTACTGAAGGCGCTGATTCAAAAAAAGTGAAAGATGAGAACAGTGTGAAAGTAAATGCCATCCTCGCCAAAATCGCGGCGATGGGCGTCGACAAGAAAGATCTACAAACCCAACAGCTCAACCTCCAGCCAAAATACGACTGGGGTAGTGGAAAATCAACTCTGGTTGGGTACACGCTACAACAGAATATTGAGGTTACAGTGCGTGACATTTCGAAGGCTGGTGATATTTTTTCTGAAGCGGCAAACTTGGGCGGGAATAGTATGGGAAATATTCGCTACGAGTTTTCCAATATTGATGATCTAAAGCAACAAGCAAGAAAAGTGGCTTTGGATAATGCAAAAGCCAAGGCTGAGGATTTGGCAAAAACGGCGGGGATTTCGCTTGGACGACTTATCAGCTTTACGGAAAATACAGTAAACTCTCCTTCACCTCTTTATGACTTGGGGACTGTAAAATCCCTATCGGTCACAACTGATGCTCCAACAGTGCAAGCGGGATCACAGGATATAACTGCACAGCTATCTGTTACCTTTGCGATAAACTAGGTAGCTGGGTCTTATGAAATCTGATTTTTCACGTTTCTTCTTTGTCTTACAAAAACTGGTGTGGGTAGTTTATGCGCTGATCTATGCTTTTTTTCTTGCTCGAGTTGCACTCGGAACATATGCTCGGAACTATTTTTTCTACTGGGTTTTGCTAGTACTCTTTCCTCTCATCTCCTTGTCCAAACGTTTTTTTTACAGCTTCCCAAAGATCAACTTTTCACGTGCGAGGAGTTTGTTGTTTTCAAAGGATTTGTTGGCTATTACATTTGGAATGCTGCTGTTTTCTGCCTTCACATTGCCGAACCTTAATTCTTGGAAATACTCGGTCATTGGTGATGAATTCGCTTTTCGTGAGTATGCGAAGGAAATTCTGAGTGGTGCGCACACTGACTTTTTTTCTGCTTCAAATCAGTACGAATTTCCAGCGCTAAGTTCTTACTTCCAGGCAGGAGTGATGAAATTATTTGGTTCGGGAAATTTTGGTTGGCGGTTGAGTTCGTGGCTTGTGGTGCTGCTTTCGCTGCCCTTTTTGTACTTTATTCTGAGACAGCTATACAGCTTTCAAGTAGCTTTGTCAGGTATACTTTTGCTTGCTTTATGCCCTTTTTATGCGATCTCTGGTTATCTGGGGTATAACAATTCACAAGCTTTTTTTCCTATTCTTGCTTCTATGGCCTGCACTCTTTGGGCCGTTCGACGAAATAATTTGGCGACTTTCTATGTTGCTGGAGTGCTGGCAGGATTAGGTTTTTACACTTTTCAAACGGCCATTTTGGCAGTTGTTTTGGCATTTCCGTTTACTGTTGGGATTTTGTCGGACAAGCTTCCTGACGTACGAGGAAATTTCAAAAAATGGATGCGCTCTTCGTTTTTGTTTGTTTGTGGCGTTGTGGTAACTGCCCTTCCGGTATTGATTCACATTCGGGAGTATCTTGGTAATATTACAACTCATACTGGGCAGGCAAGTACTTCAACATTTTTCTTTAAATTTGGTACAACTTTTTTATCTTTTATCTTTTACCGTATCGGATGGCATTTTATTGTTGGGAATCCTTTTTTGATTACAACTTCAGTTTTGGCACTTGTTGGAATGTTTGTATTGCTTTTTAAAAACCAGAAGGGAAAGAATCTCTACATCTTGGCAACCTACACCATTGTGGTCTTTTTTACGGGAATACTCGACCCTTCTCCTTATTATTCAATTACCCGAACGATGATGGTTATTCCTTGGGTAACGTTGTTTGCTGCGGTTGGATTTTGCTTTCTTGGGGAACAGCTTTCTTTCCTAGTGCAGCGATTTTCAACGATTTCAACGAAATTTCTTTCTGTGCCTGTCTTTGTGTTACTTCTTGGTTGTCTTGTTTCTGAGCGATTGCTCAGGGAAAAGGAGTTAGAGGCACAGTATCGTTATACTACGCTTGCACAGCTTGTTCGCCTAGCTCAGGAATTTCCGCAGCACCGAATTGTGTATGTGCTTAATCAGCAAAAAGAATTGGCTTTGCTGGAGCAGGTTACTGATGCTTACGATTTCGGAAGTCGGTTGATCGGGACACGCCAGCTGACAGATGAAATGGTACAAAAAAGCGAAATGGATTCTATTATTGTGGTAAAGCAGGATGCAGAACCTGTGAATAGCTTCTCTAAGGATTTAGATGCATTTGCATTTTCTCTTTCCTCTGCTGAAGCTTCGTTAACTGTGTATAGTATTGGCAGTTGTATTCAACTCATTCATTAATATTTTCTTTTTCTTAATCTTAATTTTTCCAACCTTTCTTGTTGCTAAAACAACAAATTTTGTTAACAAATATTCCTACTCATCGTTGTACAGGATGTGTGATTATAGTAACAAAGGAATTTTATGAAAAGAATTATCCCCTCGATTTTGCTTGGCGTTCTGCTAGTTAGTGGAACTGCTTATGCGCAAACGGCTGGATCTCCAACGCAACCGGACAATACAAAAACCCCGCTTAATTTTTGGGCTTCGGGTTATGAGGCTCAATGGTTATCGCAAACTCAGGCTAGTGCTTTTGAAGGCGCAAAAGATGATGGAGATGAGTATTTCGATGTTAAGCCTGGTGATACAGTAACGTTTGATGCGAAGTTCAAGAATACAAGTAAAGAAACTTGGTATCCAACTTCTGCTGATAGGCAAGTATGTATCAATATTTACAAGGATCCCAAAGTAACATCAGCGCCTGCAGGTACCGGATATGATGATCCCAAAAGCCCTAAATTTGGTAGAAGTTTCTGGGCAGATCCGAGTTGGGCAATTCAGGATTACCGTATTGGTTGTATTAATGAAGCAAGCGTTGCACCAGGTGCAACTGGTAGTTTTACGATGAAATTTGCTATTCCTGCTAATACGCCGCCTGGCAGTTACCGTGAGGATATTACTTTGGCTTCAGGACCCTACTGGATGGCAAACACTACGAATGGCGATCCAATCGGTGCTGCGCATATCTGGGTTGGTTTTGATGTTAAAACCTTTGGGGTTATCAATGGGGTGAAGATTTCTAAGACCACTACGGCTACTACGCAGGATGTAAAAATTCAGTTTGCTGTGTTTGGTTTGTCCTATGCTCCAAATGCCAATGGGCAGAATGCTATTAATCTTTCTCAAGATATCGAAGTGCTGGATCCTCAAGGCACCATTATGCCTCAACTCAGTCAAAAAGGTATTGTCACTTCTACCCAGACAATTACGGACGCTGAGAAATTGCTGATTGATACTTCCGCTGACAATGCGTTTCTGGTACTCTATAATACATTACGTTTTCCGATTAAGGTCGTACATGGCACGTACACAGCGAAGATTACGGTGCATGATATTCTGACTGGAAAGCAGTCTGTTTCTAGCATCCCTTTCACTTTATAAGTTTGTCTCAACCTCTTTCCAACAAAAAGCCACCTCACCGAGGTGGCTTTTTGCATATCTGAACAAAAGAATTTCACTATTTCAGAGAAATCTCCCCTTTCCCATCCACATCAATTGCAATCTTTTCCCCCTCCTGAAATTTCCCTGCCAAAAAGGCTTCTGAAAGCGGGTTGAGGATCAGATTTTGTACTGTTCTCTTGATTGGGCGAGCACCATACACTGGATCGTAACCTTCTTCGGCGATTTTTTTTCGAGCCTTTATACTGACTTCGATGGTAACTTTCTTCTCGGAAAGCATGGCGTTGAGGCTGGAGATCTGAAGGTCAACGATGGTTTCGATCTCTTTTTCGGAAAGGTTGCGGAAGATGACGATGTCGTCGATGCGGTTGAGGAATTCGGGGCGAAACGAGTGTTTGAGGATGGTGAGAACTTGAGCGCGAATGGCTTCAGGCTTTTCTTTGCTCATTTCGGTGATTTCTGCGGAACCAAGATTGGAGGTCATAATGATGATGGTGTTGCGGAAATCAACTAGTCGCCCCTGACCGTCAGTAAGCCGACCGTCGTCAAACACTTGTAGGAGAATATTGAATACTTCAGGGTGGGCTTTTTCGACTTCGTCGAAGAGGACAACGCTGTAGGGACGGCGCCGAACCTGCTCGGTTAACTGACCGCCTTCCTCGTAACCAACATATCCTGGAGGTGCACCAACGAGACGGGAAACCGAAAATTTCTCCATATATTCCGACATATCGATGCGAATAAGGGCTTTTTCGTTGTCGAAAAGGAAGCCTGCCAAGGCTTTTGCCAGTTCGGTTTTGCCTACACCGGTTGGGCCGAGAAAGAGAAATGTGCCGATTGGACGGTTCTGGTCTTGCAAGCCTGAGCGGGAACGGCGGATGGCGTTGGATACTTTTTCCAGAGCTTCTTCCTGTCCAACAACCCGATGGCGAAGTTCGTCTTCGAGATGAAGAAGTTTATCTTTTTCGCTTTGGAGCATGCGAGAAACGGGAATGCCGGTCCATTTGCTCACGACTTGGGCTATCTGTTCTTCGTGCACTTCGGTTGAGAGAATCACTTTTTCTTTTTGAACGGCTTCGAGTTTTTTTCCTGCTTCATCGAGTTGGTTTTCTAAGTCGGAAAGCAGACCGTAACGAATTTGAGCGGCTTTTTCGAACTCGGCTTCGGCTTCGGCGCGTTGCTCGTCGATCTTGGCTTGTTCGATTTTCTTTTTTACATCATTGATTTTGGTGATCTGTTCTTTTTCGAGTTGCCAATGCGCTTTTAAACTGTTGAGCTGTTCCTGTTTTTCGGCTATTTGCTTTTCAACGAGTTTAAACCGCTCTTTGGCGGTGGCGTCTGTTTCTTTTTTGAGCGCCATCTTTTCAATTTCTAGCTGGCGAATCTGACGATCGATTGTGTCCAACTCTGTGGGCATGCTGTCAATTTCCATGCGCAACAGGGCTGCTGCTTCATCAATAAGATCGATGGCTTTGTCGGGGAGAAAACGGTCTCCTATGTAGCGGTTGGAAAGCACTGCGGCGGCGATGAGCGCACTGTCGTTGATTTTTACGCCGTGATAGATTTCATACTTTTCTTTCAACCCACGCAAAATGGAAATCGTGTCCTCTACAATCGGTTCTCCGACAAATACTGGCTGGAAACGGCGTTCTAACGCGGGATCTTTTTCAATGTATTTTCTGTACTCGTCCAATGTTGTCGCCCCGATGCAGCGAAGCTCTCCACGGGCGAGAGCGGGTTTGAGCATGTTGGAAGCATCCATGGCTCCACCGGTTGCGCCGGCTCCAACCAGTGTGTGGATTTCGTCGATAAAAACGATGATACGCCCCTGGGCATCTTCGATTTCCTTTAAAACGGCTTTTAAACGGTCTTCAAATTCTCCGCGGTACTTTGCTCCGGCTATCAGGGAACTAAGATCGAGAGCAAGGATTTTGCGGTCTTTCAGGCTACCAGGAACGTCTCCGGAAACAATACGCTGGGCGATTCCTTCAGCTATCGCAGTTTTTCCAACACCGGCTTCTCCGATGAGGACCGGGTTGTTCTTTTTGCGGCGGGAAAGGACTTGAATGACGCGACGAACTTCTTCGTCACGTCCGATAACGGGATCAAGTTTATTTTGCTCGGCTAAGGCAGTAAGGTCTCGGGCATATTTTGCCAAAGAGTTCATTTTGCTTTCTGGGTTTCGGTCCATGACGCGATGGCTGCCTCTTGCCTCTTTCAGTGCTGGAAGGACTTTATCTTTGGTAATTCCGACGCTTTTTAGCAAAGTTGATGCTGCGTTGCTGCTCGCCAGTATCCCAAGGAGTAAATGCTCGGTACTGATAAACTCATCGCCGAGTTGATGCATTTCTTTCTCGGCCTGCGAAAATATCTGATTTAATTCCGAGGCTACGTACTTTCCTGCATCTCCACTTACTTTTGGCTTCTCGTCGATTTTTTCCTCAATTTTTCCGATTGCATGTTCTCGATCTACTCCCAACTTCGGCAGGAGTGTCAATATTATGCCGTCGTCCTGCTGTAAAAGGGAAAGGAGGAGGTGGAGCGATTCAACCTGCTGATTTTGTTTTTTTGATGCCAAGAGTTGGGCACCATTGATCGCTTCGGCAGCTTTTTCAGTGAGCTTTTCTGGGTTCATGAGTGATTTCTCCTTTATACTTCAGTCGAACTCTCAATCATTGACCATTGGGCGACTGAATTATTTCACTAGGTTTTTGGCGTAGATAATTTCCCAAGTTGCCTGAGTTCACCTCTTCCAATTGTACGCTGTCCTCTAGTCTAAATCCTCCAGAAAGTATCCTCTCTAGTGACTGCAAATGTCCTCCCACACCAAGTTGTTTTCCAATGTCTCGTGCAAGGCTGCGAATGTATGTGCCTGTTGAGCAAGCAATGACGCAAGTGAGTAGAGCTTCACTGCCAGGAATGAACTCAGAACAGGTAAATTGTGTAATTTCTACCGTTCGAAGCGGTATTTCCTCAAGTTGCGGAGCGTTGTCGCTTCGGGCAAGTTTATAGAGACGTTTGCCGTCGATGTGAATAGCGGAAAAAATAGGGGGACGTTGCTCGATCTGCCCTGTGAAATGATTTTGAATAAGTGCTTTTACCTCATCAAATGAGATTGCTGACGCATCGTGTTGATCAACTATTTCCCCTTCTCTATCATCTGTGGTGGTGCTTTTTCCAAGGAGAATTTCTGCTTTGTATTCTTTTTCTTTTGGGAGTGAGGAAATCAGCTTGGTGGCCTTTCCTATGGCTACGGTAAGCACTCCAGAGGCTAAGGGATCAAGTGTTCCAGCATGTCCCATTTTCAGGCGGCCAATATTTTTTCGTAATACACGAATAACGTCGAAAGATGACATGCCTGTTGGCTTGTTGATGTTGAGAAAGCCGGAAATTTCGTAGTGGTTTTCTGACATACGCTCTTACAAAGATCACCGCAAACATGATCGCTGCGTGATGCATACTTTTTTAATAAAATAGACCGCCTGATCCGAATAGTTTTAGTATAGGCTCTTGAAAAAACCAAACCAACAGGCATCCTGAAATGAGGAACGGTGCAAAGGGAAGCATGTCTTTCATACCTTTTTTTCTTTTTACGAGAAAAAAGATACTCACTATTGCCCCCAACCAAAATGCTAGTACCAGTCCATAGATGCTTAAAGGAAAGCCAAGAAATAGTCCCAGCAAAATTCCTAGTTTTACATCACCCCACCCCATCCCCCGTCCCTTTGTCACTACAGCAATAAAACCTAAAAAGCCACTGTATACCAAAATGCCATAGATTAGATGCAATACCTGCAGCATCGAAGGAGAGGAAAGTACGGACAACACAGCCACAATACCTGCTCCTGGAAATAAAATGATGTCCGGAACCAGCATGTATCGCAGATCATATACAAACAAGGCTACGAAAATAGCAACTGTACAGAATACAGTTGCGTAGTCCAGCCAGAAGGAAAGCCTTGTAGGATCATATTCTACACGGCTTTGTAAAAAGAAAAACGCTACTAGTGTTAGTAATGCTGTCGACCCTTCAACTGCAGGATATTGCCAAGATATGGGTTTCTTGCAGTTGCGACATTTACCAAGGAGAAACAGGTAACTGAACAAAGGAATGTTATCATACCAAGCAATCGGTTTCTTGCAGCTTGGACACGCCGAACTTCCAAGGAGAGAGGATTCGGCGTGCACCCTGAGAATTACTACGTTGAGGAAGCTGCCGATAGACAGACCCAAGAGAAGAATTATAAGTACCGCAAAGTTATCAACTATCATGGGAAAAGAACTCAATTAACATACTGGCTGCCGTTATAGTATAAATTTTTCCCTTTTATCAGCTAACAAAATTGGCAGGCCAATTCCTTGTGGAAGGAAAGCTGTGTGAATACCCTTTTGGGGTTCACTAAGGACACCAACACCTGTGCATTTACCAATTGCAAAGTCTGCTGCGACATATTTCTTACCTGTACCTGCGGCTGGAACGATAGTTACTAATCCTGAACTATCTCCGGTTGTACAGAAAACTTGGTCTACTGCTGCAGCTTCCATAGGCACAAATATTGCATAAGTAGAAGCATTGCTGGTGGCATTAGCTGTGTAATAAAAACCGGAACCATCTGTTGATACTGGATCTAGGGGAATTGTTTTGATGTATTTTCCTGGTCCTGCTTTCAAGGCTGTCCAAACTTCAGGGATTGGTGTTACTGGTGTCCAGTCATCTTTCATTATGATATCGGCAACGGCTGTATCTACCACGCCTGGATATAAGTATTTATTATCATCAGCCCACAATTCTAGAGCATTAGAAAGAGCTTTAGCATCAGATTTTCTCTTTGTATCACGAGCTTTTTTTCTTGCTGTAGCAAGGTTTGAGAGTATCAGTGCTGCAAGAATACCTATAATTGCCAATACGACCAGCAATTCAATCAAGGTAAATCCTTGCTCATTTCTTTTTTTCATTTATGTTCTCCTTTTAGAATTTTTGTTATTTAATATCTGTTCATACTACCTGCTTATTCTACTTTTGTCAAGGGTTTACTTAGCTATATGACTGCTACTAAGCCATAAATTGGACCCAGAATTGCAACTCCTACAAAACCAATACCAACGGCAAGCCCAATAATCATAAATGGCTCTAGGAGTGTGGTTAAATTTTTGATCGTGGTATCAATTTCTTCCTCATAAAAAATAGCTATCCTCAGTAGCATCTGATCAATTGCCCCTGATTCTTCTCCAACGTTAATCATTTGAACCAGTATAAAGGGAAAGTTTGGATCCTTAGATGCGGCTTTCGATAGGGCTTTTCCTTTTTCAATCTGCGGAATCAAGTCGAGAACGCTTTGTCTGTAATGGACGTTTGTTAGTGTGTTAGCCACTACGCGAATTGCCTGCATTATTGGAACACCATCTTTCAACATTGTTCCAAGGTTTCTGGCAAATCTAGCAAGATAAATTTTTACTATTAGAGGTCCGAAAATTGGGGGTTTTAAACGCCATTTATCGTAGAAAGATTTTCCTTTTTCAGTACGAATGAATTGTAGCCACGACACGGTTCCTACGACGGTTCCTGCCAGAAGAATATACCAGTAATTTAAAAGAAAATCGGAAAGAAATATTAAAATTCTTGTTGCGATAGGAAGCTGTACCCCTTCGTCGCGAAAAAGGTCAGATAACACAGGGATAACAAAGATCAACATTACAATAATAACCCCAATCATGATCACCACTGTGAAAGCAGGAAGTACTATAGCACTTTTAATTTTTCTTACCAGCGTCTGGGTTTTTTCTAGCTGCTCAGCTAATCTTTCCAATGTTTCATCAAGAGAGCCACTGACTTCTCCAGCTTTAACTAAGCTGATATAAAAATCATCAAAAACATCAGGATGTTGCGCCAGGGCTTGAGAAAAGTCTTTTCCACTTTCTAAGTCAGATATGACGCGAGAGATAATGGACTTAAACTTTTTCTTTGAAGTTTGTTTTTCCTGAATGTATAGTGCTCTGAGAAGAGGAATCCCTGCATTAATAATGGTCGCTAGTTGACGTGTAAAGAAAACCTTATCTTTTAGAGTAATGCGATTTAACCACTTAAGTAGTTTCTCAATGAGGTTATTTAATGATGTGGAGCCTTCAGTTGCTTTAATCTCTTTTACTAACAACTGCTGTTTTTTAAGCTCTTCCCTAGCACTTTGAATATCGTCAGCACTAATAACACCAGTTTTGAATTTTCCTGATTTATCAGTTGCTTTATAGAGAAATTCTGCCATGGTGTGATTTTTCCTTTATGCTGCTACTCGTAAAACTTCTTCAATAGATGTTTGTCCATCAAGTACTTTTAGCATACCTTCTTGCAAAAGAGTCAGCATGCCTTCTGTTATGGCTTGGTATTGAATTTCATTTTCTGAAGATTTTTTTATCGCCAAGTCTCTTATTTTATCGGTAATTTCCATCACTTCATAAATTCCCATACGTCCGTGGTAACCAGTTCCACGACACATATTACATCCTTTACCGTGGTATATCATTACTGTATTAGCGTCAGACGAGGAAATAATGTTTGGATAGGCTGCAAGAAGAAATTCTCGTTCCTGAGTGTTTCTGAACATAAAAGGGATGTATTTCTGCATTTGTTCAACAACTGTTGTACTTGCTGGTATTTTTTCTCTACAATCGCTACAAATTTTTCTTACTAGTCGTTGGGCAACAATTATATTTACTGTTGATGCCACAAGAAACGGTTCAATCCCGATGTCAATGAGTCGCGTAATTCCACTTGCTGCGTTATTTGTATGAAGCGTTGAAAATACAAGGTGACCAGTAAGGGAGGCATTGATTGCCAGATCAGCCGTTTCCATGTCTCGAATTTCTCCCACCATTATGATGTTGGGATCTTGACGCACAATTGATCGAAGACCTGAACCAAACGTGAGTCCTGCAACTGCGTTGATTTGCACCTGATTTACACCAGATATTATGTGTTCAACAGGATCTTCTAGAGTTACTGTATTTACTTCTGGAGTGTTTACGTATTTTAAGGCAGAGTAAAGGGTTGTTGATTTACCGGAACCAGTTGGTCCTGTAGAGAGGAACATACCATTGGTTCGTTGAAAGTATTTCATCGTGAGGTGTAGGGCTCTTCCTCGAAAACCTAATTCTTCCAAGGTTGGAATTTTTTCTGTTTTCGTTAATAGCCTGATAACTATTTTTTCACCATGAATTGTTGGGAGAGTGGAAACACGAAGATCATACTCTTTTGTTCCGGTTTTGAGGCTAATACGACCATCCTGCGGAATTCTTTTTTCATCAATTTTCATGTTCGACATGATTTTCACACGAGATATGACAGCAGGATGGACAGAAAGAGGGAATCTGGTTATTTCTTGAAGAATACCATCAATTCTACATCTTACCCGAGCTTCATTATCTTCACCTTCAATGTGGATATCTGAGGCACCTTTTTTGATTGCGAAATCAAAAACATTATTCACCATCTGCACTACTGGCGTGCTATCAGCTTGCATTTTCCCTGCAGCATTAGAAAGGGATATTTCTTTTGTCAGTTTAAAAATATCTTCTGCGTCGTTCTCCTGAACGGAGTCTAATGCTGCACCGATTGTTGTGTCGAATCTACTTTGTGTACCTATCAGGTATTCAACATCTTCTGGTGCTGCTATATGCGGCTCAATCCTGCAATTTGTCCTGCCACGAACATAATCCAGTGCTTGAAAGTCAGTTGGATCAACCATAGCTACTTTAACAAGATCATCTTTTTTGAAAAAAATAATCATCCTGTAGCGTTGGGCAACTTGGAGGGGAATGATGTTTTGGGTATCGTCGGGTATTTGAATCTTTTTTAAATCAACAAATGGTACTTTGAGAGCGATTGCTTTTGCTTTGGTAATTACTTCACTCGAAAGGATCTTCTTTTCAACAAGAAGCTTTTCGGGAGTAGTATTTTTTTCTCTACTCTCACGTTGAATAGATAGCCATTGTTCTCTACTGAGTAGCTGGAGTTCAATGAGTACATCTTCCAGTGATTTTTCCTGCGTGATCATAGGGTTTATTTTTCTATTTTCTGGTTACCTGCCTCATTCTTTTACTTATAATCCCAGTTGTGGTACCAGTATTTGCTTTATTTTTAGTAGAATTATTTCGAGTTACTTCAAAACGCCAACATTTATGCACTTTTTACTATTTTTTTATTGTTGAGCTGCTTTAATGATTTTGTCGGCTAGAGATTTTCTTACTCCTGGAACGAGACTAAGTTCGGATATACTGGCTTTTCCAAGTGCTTCAAGAGTTTTGTACCCTGCTTCATATAGACGAGCGGCAGTGGTTTTTCCCACTCCTTCTATTTCAGAAAATTGACGAACCATATCTTCTTTTCCTTCTTCATCAACACTTACTGCAACTGAACTGACAACAGGAGTGATCTCTTCGCTACTAGGTGAGGGTTTCTCTGCAGGTTCTTCCTTGACCACTTCAACACTTTTAACTTCCTTAACTTCTGTCTTGTGAAAAGATGGAAGTTCTTTTTCAGGCAAGGTTAAGCCAAGTCGCTTTTTTTCCGTATCAATGGTAGCTATTTTTACTTTTATGCTGTCGTTTTCTTTAAATACATCGCTTAATTTCTGATTTTGCTCAAGTTTAATGTCGGAAATATGGAGAAGTCCTTCAAAACTTGGTTCAAGCTCGATAAAGAGACCAAATTCGGCTGTAGCAGTAACTCTTCCGTTTACAATCTGACCAACATGATATTTACTTGCAACGGCAATCCATGGGTTTGGCTCAAGTTGCTTAATACTGAGAGAAACGCGTTTTCCATTATCATCAATATCAATCACAACTACTTTGATACGTTCACCAATCTTGAATTTCGTGAATAGGTCATCTGGTTTGATTCTATTCCAAGAAACTTCAGAGATATGCACAAAGCCATCAAAACCACCTAAGTCAACAAATAAGCCAAATTTCAAAATGTTACTAATTTTGCCTTCAACATGCTTGCCAACTGAAAGCTCGTTAATGAGATTTGGATTCTGCACTTCCGCAGCTCTTTCAGAGAGAATTAATCTATTTCGTTTAGCATCCACTTCAATAATTCTTACTGTTAAATGGCTATTCAGGAGCTTTTGCAGTTGTGTTTGTACGTTGTTATCTTTTTCTTCACCTTTTTTCAACTTTGGTCTGTGATGTACTGAAAGTTGAGAAAGTGGAATAAACCCTCTGATTTTACCTTTAAAAATTCCAATCAAACCACCACGGTTTGCTTCTACAATTTTCACTTCAAAAGATTCATTGTTTTTGTTTAATTCTTCAAGTTCAAACCACATACGCTCAACTTGAGCTTTTGAAGATGAAAGCAGTATTTTACCGTCTTTGGTTTCAGTACAAAGAACGTAAACAAGGATTTTGTCACCCTTTTTATAGTCGATAGTATTAGAGTCTGGATCTTTCAATTCGTCTATTGGTAAAGAACCTTCTGATTTCGCATTGATATCAATACGGGCCTCATCGGAATAGATTTCGCGAATTGTTCCTTCAACGATAGCACCGACTTGGAGCAACTTTTCCTTGCTATCTGCAAGAAGCTGCTTCATGGAAACTGAATTGTTAATTTGGAATAAAGTGTCAACCAATGACATATGGTAAACTACCTCCTTAATCGGAATGGGTTATATTCGATCTACAACTCTCTATATTACAACTGTTTTACCGGCATTACAACATAGATATATTGATCGTCTTGAGTATCGTAGATCATACCTGGGTTTGCACTCTCACTAATAAGCATTTTTACATCTTCTGAACTCACAACGTTTAGTACATCAATAAGGTAATTAGCATTAAAAGAAATTGATTCAGATTTTCCTTTTACTTTGCATCCAACAGTAGAAGCACTTTGTCCAATCTGGTTAGTGGACGCTGATATTGTTAGCTGTTGTGCGGTTTTATCAATTTCTAGATGGACAGCATCGGAACCATCTTGAGCAAATAAGTGATTAACTTTAATAGCTTGAAGAAATTCCCCACGAGGAATAATTATTTCGCTATGATTAGTTGTATCCTGAGGGATGATTTTTTTATAGTCAGGGAATTTTCCTTCGATCAACCTTGAAAAAATCAGGCTGTCTTTTGTTGAAAAAAGAACTTGATTATTTGAAATCTGTAGGGTAATTTCTGCATCTTCTTCAAATGTTCCACGTGCAACTTCAACTAGTGCTCTATGTGGAACAATAATCGAAAATTTCTTTCCTTCAAAAGCTTGCTGTAGTGGTACTTTTTTCTCAACAAGGCGATATCCATCTGCAGAAACTAATGTTAATAAATTATCTTCACTTTCGATATATACTCCTGACAACACTGGGCGACTCTCGTCTTTTGAGGTAGCAAAAACCACTTTTTGAATAGCTTTTTTAAGCACATCAGCTTTAATGGCAACTTTTGTTTCGCCTTCGAATGTTGGAATTTCGGGAAATTCATCTGCATCGATTGTGGTGAATGTGGCTTTATAGCTTTCACAGTGTAGATGTAGAGTGTTATTTTTAAACTCAAGGTCAATTTTTTTATTAGGTAATGTTGAAACGTACTCCATCAGTAGCTTCGCTGGAACAGTAAGTGTTCCTTCTTTTTCCACCTTTGCTCCAACCCAGCAGATAATGCCGAGTTCGAGATCTGTGGCACTCATTTTTAGTCTTCCACCTTCAGTTTGGAGAAGAATGTTTTTGAGTACAGGAAGTGTTGTTCTTGCACCAACTGTTCTACTTACAGTTTGTAATCCTGCGTAGAGATTTTCCTTCAAACAAGAGATTTTCATAGAGCTTTATTCCTAAGAACTGGAAAGTGATGATTACTTCTTCTTTGTTGCAATGATAATTTTGCAATACACTTGGTTGTTATTGATGATAGATTCAATCTGCTTCTCTTCTGGAGTAAGCTCTGTGTTTTCTTTGCACAGGATGATATCTAGGCGGTCTGTAGTTATTCCGATGCCATCAATTACATCGTAAGCTTTTACTATTGTAGCATACTGATTTGAAAATTTTAAGGTATCAAAGGGATGTGGGGGAAATTGTAGGATTTCAGTGTTTGTGAAATTTATTTCTTCATTGTTTTTTTCTGGTTGGGAAGAGGATGAGGAGGCAAAGAAAAATTCTTGGTATTTTTTCCCTATAATGAAACCAAGGGAAAAGAAAACAAGAAAAAATAATGTATAGAGATATAGAAACATAAATGTTTTAAATCAGTAGAATGTATTAGAGGGATAATAATTGTTTATAACTTTGTTTTTTCTTGCTTGTATCTGTGTTTATTCTACTTTGTTTTCTGTGGAAAAAAAAGAAAATATTTTTTATACTCCATTGGTATTATCATTACTCTTAAGACCTCATAAGCAGTACTGATCAGAATAGGCTTTTCCACAAACAAACCAAGTTATCAACAATTTTAGCATGAGTTATCCACAAGAAGCGTTATGAATTCTTTACCAAAAGTTATTTTATTTGATGGTCATGGAACACTTACCTATCCTAAAAGGTCAACTTTTAGGATCTATTGTGAATTAACAAAAAAATTTAATTGTGCACACTCATTGGAGTATGTTCGGGAGCAGTATGTAGCATTACGGCGAAAGCACTATCTTTTCTTGCAGCAACGGGCAAAAGACCAACAAGATGTGACCTGGGAAGAGGATCGGCAGCATTGGTTTTCTTTGGAATCTCAGGTGTTTAAGGATTTGGGTATAGATACTGATTATGAGCAGTTGAGTATGGATATATTGACAAATTATATGACACCTGTGAATCAGAAGGTTTATAGTGATGTGCCTAAAATATTGCACTATCTGACTTCAAAGGGGTATATATTGGGGGTTATTACTAATTCTGATAGTAGATATAAGAAAATACTTCATTATCATGGGATTGAGCGATATTTTAAGTATTTTTTTATTTCCAGTGAGACGAAGTTTAAAAAACCTAGTAAACAAGTGTATCAGTATGCTTCGGATGTTATTGGGAAACCACTTTCTAGTATTTGGTATATTGGGGATCAGTTGTAACTAGATGTG
>JBAXVQ010000044.1:0-15356 GCA_037128935.1 bacterium
AATCTCGGCTCACTCTTCACCTGCTTCGGTGTCTTTTTTACTTGATTTGACACGGGGGATGTGGAAAGCAGAATGCTTGGTTTATTCACCTCTTCCATATTTTTTATGTGCCTTAGCTAGGCTTCCTTCGCTTAGTGATGCCAATAGTGATATTTCTCCAGCTAGCACAGCAGTTGCGATGATTTGGGCAAAGCGAGCGCTGTTCTTTCCAGCTGGTAAAGAATTGTCAGTGCCAGTGATAGCTAGGCTTTCTTTTTGTGTTGCGAGACCAGTGCCTCCGCCAATAGTTCCGATATTAAGATTGGGAATGTACGCAGCTACATAGATACCGTCATCTTGCTTTTCGATAGTGGTTATTCCCATGGAGCCTTCGACAACTTGCGCTGGGTCTTGTCCTGTTGCCAGAAAGATGGCAGCGATTATATTGGCAAAGTGGGCGTTGTATCCAAGACTTGCAGCCATTGCAGAGCCGAGTAGGTTTTTACGATAATTTACTTCAATGATCTGGTCGGCAGTCGTATGTAATTTTTCCTCTAGAACGGATTTTGGAATACGTGCTTCAGCTTGAACGGAATAACCTCTTCCCTCGATGAAGTTGAGTGCGGATGTTTTTTTATCAATGCACATGTTGCCGGATAGTGCGATGAGTTTGATATCTGGGAAATTTTTGCACACTTGATCGGTGAT
This sequence comes from bacterium, assembly GCA_037128935.1. GTDB lineage: Bacteria > Patescibacteriota > CG2-30-54-11 > JBAXVQ01 > JBAXVQ01 > JBAXVQ01. The sequence continues at coordinate 688 of JBAXVQ010000044.1, forward strand.
TCGTTGGGTTGCAAAGGTCACCATGTTCATGCCCATAGCATCGGCAGTATCAAAGGCAAAACGAATAAAGAGATTTCTTCCTACGATCCAGCTTTTTGCTGAGAGTAGCCTAAGAAACCGCTCTTTTTTCTGAATAGTTTTTTGAAGATGGGGAAGTTCTTTTTCAAGCCAAGAGTTTGCTTTAACTAGAGTTGTTGCCGAGGTTGCTGTGAATACTGGGCCTCTCGTCATCTTTTTGTCGAGGATGATGGTGTTTGTTCCACCACTGGCTTTGAGGACGCTGCATCCTCTGTTGCAACTTGCCACAAGGGCACCTTCGGTAGTTGCTAGAGGAATGTATACTTCTTCCGAGGTTGTGTCTTCAAAATTTATGATGACGGGTCCGACAACTCCAAGGGGAATGTGGATTGCTCCGATGAGATTTTCGCAATGCTTTTTTGATGCTGTTTCTGTATCAAAGCTGTAATGTTTAACTGCTGAGAGCTTGATACCCAATGTTTTTTCAAGATAGGTTCTTCGAGCGGTTATCGTTTTTTCCGTTGTTGTATCAATAATGCGATGGAGGTTTTGTTTAGTTGGCTTAGTGGTCATTGTTCTCCTTTTTATCGAGGGCTTGGTTGATTTGGGTTCGCGTAATTGCGCCTTCGCGGAGTATCGTAAATTTATTATTGTCGATTTTAACTATAGTAGAAGGAGGATTTGGATAAAAATCTGGTTTTCTGATTATACAGGCTAGATGTTTTCCGAATACAGAATCAATTGCTTCGGGGGTATTTAAAGGTGGCTCGCCTGCTGTGTTACTTGAGGATGCAACAAGAGGTTCTTTGATAGTTACTAGTATCTCTTCTATGAGGGGTTCACTAGGGTGGCGAATTCCGATGAAGTCGGAGGAGTTTCCCTGAAAGTGAGAAGAAAAACCACTTTTTGAACGAAGTACAAGAGTTAATGCTCCTGGCCAAAAAGCGTTAATGATTTTTTTTGTTCCTTGCGATGAATCCTTGGTGTATTTTTTGTAGTCAATTTTGTTACCAATGAGGATTGCTGTGGGTTTGTTATCCTGTCTTTTTTTAATTTTGTAGAGTCGTTTTACTGCTTTTTTTGATGTGGAAAGTGCTGCAATTGCATATACTGTGTCAGTTGGAAAAGCTATTAAGTCACCTTTTAAAAGGCTTTTTATGATTTTTTCAAATTCATCTGCTTTCCATGGATAATTTATGATCATTATTTTTACCTTGTGAATTCACCAATAACTAAAGCTTCTTTGTTGTTTGGATAGTACACTGTTTTTTTTACAATAAACTTGTCTTTAGGGACGTTGCTTATTTCCTCAGGTCTAAAAGCAAAAAGTAGTTTTTTATCGATAATGTTGTTTGATATTTGTGATCGTAATATATGACATTGCTTACAGAGCTTTTGAGGATCGTAAAAAAGTAAAAATATTTCCGGAGAGTTGAAGGCATTACTTAGGTATATCTCATCATACTGATCTTTATTTTCTAAAAAATATTCCATTGCTTCTTTTGGGCCATACTGCCAACCATATATATCAGCTGCATATTGGGGATATTGTTGCATCAATACGCAGTAGTGTACAAGAGAGATTCCTCCCCCAAGAATTGTTAAGCATATACTTAAGTACAAGTATATTTTTTTTGTTTTGGTAAGTTTTTCAAATACAAACCAAAGACCAAAAGCACTAAGTATGGTAAGCGGAATAATTCCAACGTATGATCTGGTGGCTTGGGGAGTTAAGTCTATGGTTAATGAAGATGGAATTGGGTAAAGCAATAGAAGAAACAGCGTTGTACCAATGAACTTTTTTTTCTTGATTATATAGTATATACCCAAAACAATAAGTCCTGCCTGCCAGAGATAGAGTTCTCCGATTCCTCGTATAGAGTGTCTGGTTGTTTTTTGCCCCTGCATCCCAATGTCTCCTTCTGTGAAGAGATATTCGAGAGAGAAATGTAATAAGTATGATTTTACAAATTTCTTGACTGGTGAAAGTTCAGAGGCGTTATTATTAAATAGTGAAACTTGGTTCCATCTTGCGAGGCTTGCTCCGTTGATGCTGCTAATAATTAGGGGTATTAGTAATGCAATATAAATTATTATGTATGCACCTTTTCTTTTCCAAGAATTTTTTGTAGTTAAAATAACAAAGATGAACAATAGTGGGCAAATTATTTTTGATGGTGAGTATGCGTATGTTGCTAAGCCCATTAGTATAGAAAATGGTAAGAAATAGCGTTTAGATTTATTTTTTTTGTAAAGAGTTATCATTGCTAGCACAAGCAAAAAAATAAAAACATTTTGTCCTTCCCAGTTTATTCTGCTCATATGTATAGCCCAGGGGCATATTGCGAACAAACTTGCTAAAATTAGACCAAAATATTTTGATTGTACTATTTTGCCCAAAAAGTAGAACGCAATGATGGTAAGAACAGCAAAAAATACGGAGGTTAAACGCACCGCAAATTCGTTAAGTCCCCATATAAATATGAATGGTATCGTGGCGTACACTGCTAAAGGGCTTTTGTAGTCGCCAAAAGATCGGAAAAACAGAGGTAGAATTTGTCCCCAAAGGTCTTTTCCGGTTTTCATAATAGAGTAAGCGTCGTAGCCGATAGAAGCTTCATCGCAAAAAAATCCTGGAGGGTTGCTGGTTAAATTCCAAATCCTGATTAGTAAACCGATACTTGTAATTAGAGTCAAGTAATAAAAAAAGGGATTGCGTAGTAATTCTGAAAGTTTTTTTTTGCAAATGGTAATAGAGTTAACAAGTGAGGATTGTGATATTTTTTTGTGAGTGTGATTAAGCGCTTCTATCATTTAAGTGCTCCTTAGCAATGAGTAAATGGTGATTTCTGTTTAAGTTTTTTCAGATACTGACTGAATGTTATAGACGCCAATTATTCCCCTGGCGTTCCAAGTTGCTGAATGATGCTCAACCCAGCGCGGATAGGCGAATATTTTTTTAGGAATGAGAATAAATTTACGACTTAAAGATGGTTCATCAAGAAGCCCTATGAAATCTTTAAAGTTGCTTATTTCATTTTCATCAAACGGCTCTTCAGATAGGCTATCTCCAGGAATTGCTAAGTAGGTGACTTGTTGGTTTGCGAGGTACTCTCCCAGCTTCTGCTGTTCCGCATAAGGAAGGCATTTACTATCTGTCAGGCACCCAAGATCCACGATTTTTCGATCAGCGAAGTAACTAATTGCCCCGATGTCAAAGGCACCAATTATAGCGTTAGAAGGTGTATTTTCTGCTAGGTATTTTCCTGTTTCTATGTGAAGTTGATTGATATGTGCAACGGAAGTTGTGTAATACTGAGACCATGCATAGGTTGAAATGCAGCCAATTATTACGAGAAACGTGAAGGCTATTTTGAGAGGGTTGCTTGTTGAAATTGTTTCGAACGTAGGTTGTTTTATGCCAAGAAACACGAGTAAAACTATGGTAAATACCAAGAAAAAAAAGTAAATGAGTTGGTTGGTTGTACATATATCTTGGGGGGAAGTAGTTGAGAGTGGGAGTATTATAGACAATATTCCGGTTGAGAAAAGCGTTACTGCCAAGAGGATTTTCTTGCCATTTGATACAAGCTGTTGTGCTGTATATGTGATTCCTATGGCAAAAAGAATGGGAATTAAGAGGATATTTAGGCTCTGGTAACGGCCAGCGTGTCCGTGGGTTGGTAAGATAAGTGCGTAAAAAAGGTTGTGTGTGATGAACCACATAAATAAGGTGTGAAATGAGGATATCTTTTTTTTCAGGATTCCTTGGGCGGTTATAAGTGAAGAAAAAACGAACCCAAACGCTACTAGTATCCAGAATATATTGAAGACGGCTTGGGTTGTTGTATCTAAACTCCATACGGCATTCATGAGAAAGAATGCTGTAATAAATTCTTTCCATGATGATGGAAAGGTTATAAAACTTCTTGTAATGTTTAAGCCCGTTTGCCCTCCAAGCCAAAAAAATCTTCTTCCTGCAAGTGTTGTAGGAAATAGTGATCCAGAAAGTAGGCCATTTGACAACAGATATATTGCAACAATAGAAAAGAATGACAAACTGAAAAGGAGTATATTTTTTTGTTTTATACTTCTTTTTTCAATAAAAAAGCCTATGATGATGATAATTCCAAGAAGAATTCCTTCAGGGCGGGCTGCTACAGCTAATCCACAAGTGATGCCAGTAACAGTAGGATTTCGTTTCATGAGAAAAATACTGAGTAGGCATAAACTGAGGAAAAGTGTCGTTTCGAGACCGCTTAACGCCAAGAATACTGCCGGTCCGGTGAGAGAAAGAGTGCTCGCTAAAAGGACGTTATTTGTTGTTGAAAATTTAAAGTGGTTTGTCAATATACTGTACAAGAGAATAAGAGTTAGGACATAAAAACTAATTCCTAATCCTATTGAAGCTTGCACTAGGGATATTGTCTTTCCAGATGCAATATTAATCATGCTTAGGATGAAGACCCAGAGCAGGCTAGTTGTTCCGTTGCTGGGTTCAGGAGGGTTGAATGTTAGGTACCCATGATTGATAAAGTTTTTTGCGAACTGGAGATGGATCCATGCATCGTCGAAAGGAAGTCCTAATTGAGAAAGTTTTAGTGCTTGGGAGAGAAACAGAATGGTTATATACAGTGTTGCTGAAATGATGATTCCAAGTGGAATTGAGTGCTTCTTTAGCGTTTGTAAAATCATGAGAACTCTATTAGTTGGTATGAATGACGACTACTCTGTCTTTCCCAGCGAGGTCTTTGAATGTTTCGCACAAAGATAGAGGGAAGTGTTCTTTTGCTATTGAGGTTACTGCTGCTGCTTGTTTTTCTCCAATTTCTAACAGTATTTTCCCTCCCTTTAGAAGGTATTCTGGTGCCATAGCTAGTAGATGTCTGATGTGCCAAAGCCCATCTTCTCCAGCTAAAAATGCTTCTTTTGGCTCGTGTTGGGTGATTTCTGGAGGAAGCGTGAGAAATTCGGAGTTACTGATGTAGGGGAGATTTGCGACGATGAGGTGGGCGGGTTCAGGAAGGGGTTCAAGTAAATTTCCTTTGAGAAAATTTATGGACGATTCGAAATTGTATCGAGCAGCGTTGAGACGGGTAAGATCTAGAATGTTTTCAGAAATATCAATGGCGTAGATTTTGAGAAAGTTTAGGTTGTAGGCTGAAGAAATTGCTATTACACCACTACCTGTGCCAACGTCCGCAAACACGAGATTTTTTGAGATACTTGACCATGATTTTGCGTATTCTATTACTTTTTGAACAAGCAATTCGGTTTCGGGGCGGGGAATTAAAACACGATGGTCGACAATGAATTCTAATCCGTAGAAGAAAACAGTTCCTGTTATATAGGACACAGGCATTCTTTGGGTTCTTTTTTCCAAAATTATTTCATATTTCTGATTAATTTCTTCGGGTACCGGTTCGTTCCATACTTTGTACAGTCCGGTTAATTGGGTTTGAAGACAGAACGCAAGGAGTAGTTCTGCGTCGTTTCTTGGGGTATCGATTCCTGATTGGGCGAGTCTTACTGCGCTTTTTGCAATCAAACTGGCAATAGTTTCTTTTTTTTGTACTGTTGGTTGTAGGAGTGGGTTTTTGTGTTCACTTTGGGTTGTTGGGGTTGCAGAAGCTTTCCAAAGGCCAGTCTGGGGATCTCGATAGTATGCGGCGGGAGGTGGAGGTTGTTGATTATCTGAAGTGTTTTTTTGCAGAATTTTATTTTTTTCAGTTTCGATATGTTTGTAGTCTTTCATTGGTTCTCCAGAAAGGGCGATTGCGTGGGTAACAGGAAGTTATTACAAAATAGTTGGAACAGATATTCCGGCCGCAATGCAAACGTTGTGTGCTAGCATGGCGATGGTCATGGGACCAACTCCTCCTGGCACTGGTGTGATTGCGTAGGTTTTTTCAAATACTTGAGCGTAGTCTACGTCTCCATCCACTTTTCTTCCTTCACTGGTTTCTTTCCAATTTTGTCCTACGTCAATCACTACTGCTCCAGGTTTTACCATATCTGCTGTGATAAGGTTTGCTTTTCCTACTGCGACGATGAGAATGTCTGCTCGTTTTGTTACTTCAGTAAGGTTTGTTGTGCGGGAGTGAGCTATGGTGACAGTTGCGTTTTTTGCGAGCAAGAGGAGGGCAGTTGGTTTTCCGACAATGTTGCTTCTGCCAACGATGACGGCTTCTTTACCTTGGGGGTCAATGCCGTACCGTTTCAAGAGAACCATAATTCCGGCAGGTGTGCAGGGGAGTAAGGCTGCTTGCCCGAGGACAACTTTGCCAACATTGCTGGGGTGGAAGCAGTCTACATCTTTGTCTGGATTGATAGCGACGAGAACTGCTCTTTCGTCTATTTGTTTGGGTAGAGGGATTTGAATAAGGATGCCGTGGATACTATTGTCGTTGTTCAGTTTGTGTATGAGAGAAAGCAGTTCATCCTGAGTGGTTGATGCTGGTAGCCGGTAGGTTTCTTGGGCAATTCCAAGGGCATCGCAGGCTTTTTCTTTATTTCTGACGTAGGTGGCGGATGCAGGGTCATCGCCGACGAGGACAACTACTAGTTTGGGTTTGATGGAAGATTGTTCAATGGCTTTTTTGAGTAATTCTTTTATTTCGGCGGATGTTTGTTTGCCGTCTATGATGATTGGCATAGGAATAGCCTCTTCTTGTTCTGCTATTACTATACTTGGATTTGGTGAAAAGATGAATGGCTGAGAGAGTTGTGTTGTATAGCTTTTTTAAATGAGTTCTGTCTTTTCGGTGTTAGTAGTGGTTCCAAACGCTTGTGCCTATTGATGCATTGCGGAAGATGTATGATGCAGAAGGTGTTGGCATATTGACGCAACCATGAGAGCCATTATATGCACGTCCGGCGGCAGGGCCAAAACGACTTCTCCAAGGTGAGTCATGGAGTGCATGTCCTAGTCCTGTGAAGAATGATGCATAGTTCGTCCAAACGTGCCAAGTTTCACCTGCGAGATTTCCGTTCATGTAGAAAAAAGCTCGTTTGCTTTGAATTTTGTAAGTACCTGTTGGGGTGAGGTGTCCATTTTTTCCAGTTACAACTAGTGAAGAAAATAAGAGCTCACCATTGACTCCGAATATGTACGCTTTTTGTTCACTAAGGTTCACTTCTACTTTGCCGATTGTAATATTGGGAATATCTAAAGGTGATTTATTATTGATAACTTCCACACCTAAGGGAACTGGTGATGGGGTCGGGGTTGGTTTTTCGCTTTCCCATTGGTTTGTTCGAATGTTTTGTAAATAGTTAATGTGTTTTTGTACTGAACGAGACGATACTCCAGCTGGCTCTGCGGCAATTTGTGCTGGTTCAGCATGGCTGTAATTTCCTGGCCAGATCAGCCCAATGATCAGGGCTGCTAGAGCCACAGCGAAGATTGGGAGTTGTTTTTCGAAAGAAAACCGGTTTTTTTTGTAGTTGTGTGGCATATTTGCCTTTCTTGCTATACCCTGTTGTTATTGGTGGTGATGTTGTTTGGTTGCTTATCGATCATTTATCTCATGACGATATATAATAAAGTTAGCATAAAGCCAGCAAACAACCATATTGAAAATGATGCATGCTTCATATGCTACGATTTTATACCAACTTTGTTACGGATGGCTTTTTTTTTCGTACTCTGTGTTAGATCTTTTTATGATCAAAATCATTACATAATACAGTTTTTTTTGACTGACGTCAAGGAGATAGTTGTGTCCACTAGATACTCGCGTTCCGTAGGGCATCGTTCATTGGTGAGAGGAAAGCGTTCTCATAAGGCTGTTTTGTGGAAAAAGGTGTTACGGATTCTTGGCATTTCGTTTGGTGTTTTATTGCTTGTGCTGGTCTTGGGTGGGGGGGCACTTGCAGCTTATGTGAGTAGAGATCTCCCTTCAGTGGATAATTTAGATGCAAGAATGGCAAGGACAACCACCAAAATTTTCGATAGGACTGGCAAACATTTGTTGTATGAATCTGGAGATGTTAAAAGACAAAAAGCTGATTTGGCAGATATTCCAAAAGATATGCAGCTTGCGACGATTGCGATTGAGGATCATGAGTTTTATCAGCATGCGGGATTTTCTTTTAGGGGTATAGCACGTTCATTTGCTGGTATGTTGCAGGGAAAAAATGAGGGTGGTGGAAGCACAATCACCCAGCAGTTGATAAAGAATACATTACTTTCTCCTGAAAAAACGTTCACAAGAAAGCTGAAAGAAGTATTATTGGCGGTTCAGGTTGAGCAGAAGTTTCGAGATTTAGAGAAAAAGAAGGGAATGACGGCAAAAGATCAGGTGCTAGAAAACTATTTAAACGTGATTCCCTATGGGGGAATGGTTTATGGTATCGGAACGGCTGCGGATTTTTTTCTTGGGAAGGATGTTAGCAAGTTAACGTTGGCGGAATCGGCTTTTTTAGCTGCTCTTCCTGCTGCTCCAACGTATTATTCTCCTTTTAAGGAAAACCTTGAGGAGATTAGTTATGACGAGCTTGCGACTTCCTCGCTGGCCAAGAAAGTTGAAAAAGGTAATGCAACGATAACAGTAGTTCCAGCTTGGAAAAATCGCCAGGCTAAGGTGCTTTTTGATATGGCGAAATATGGCTATATTACGAAAGATAAAGCTATTCAGGCATTGAAAGATCCTATTAAGCTTGTTGCTTCGGCTAGCGTTGCAAAGTTGGCTCCTCACTTTGTTGATTATGTTGAACAAGAGCTTATCAATATTCTTTCCCAGCAGTTGAATTACGATGAATCCTATATCGAACAAAATGGGTTGACCGTTATTACGTCATTGGATTGGGATAAGCAACAGATAGCTGAAGATGTGTTTAAGGCAAATCGTCAACGCATGATTGATCATGATGCATCAAATGCTTCTTTAGTGGCGATGGATCCTAAAAAGGGCGAGATACTCGCCATGTTGGGTAGTTACGATTATCTCGATACAAAAATTGATGGGCAAGTCAATGTTGCTGTTCGAGATCGTCAGCCTGGTTCAGCAATGAAGCCGCTGGTGTATACGTATGCCTTTGAAAAAGGGTATTCCCCTGCAACGATGTTGGCGGACGTTAAGACAACATTTGCTGTAAATCCACCCTATACTCCGCAGAACTATGACAAAAAATTTCATGGTCCTATGATGTTGCGAGAGGCGCTTGATAACTCCTATAACATTCCTCCTGTGAAAATGATTCAAATGCTTGGGGTAGGTAATACAATAGACTTCTTTCATAAGGTTGGTATAACCACTCTGGAGAATGTCGATCGTTATGGCCCAGCGGTGGCATTGGGAAGTGGAGAAACAAAACTGCTTGATATGACCTATGCATTTGCGACGTTGGCGAATCAAGGCAAAATGGTTGGGAAGAAGGCCTATATTGATCCATCGAATACCATTCGTAATTACCGTCAGTCAGATCCTGTTGCGGTTCTTCGAATTGATGATCAAAGCGGCAAGAGTATTTATGAATATCGTCCAGATGCTGGGAAACAGGTCGTTTCTCAGGGAGCGGCTTTCTTGATTTGGGATGTTTTGTCAGACTACAAAGCCCGAACACCCATGTTTGGTGCGAATAATGTGCTCAATCTTGCCATCCGCAAGGCTGCTGCAAAAACAGGAACTACAACGGATTATAAGGACGTTACAACATTTGGTTATACTTCGAATCTGGTCGTTGGTGTGTGGGCTGGAAATAATGATGGTTCTTCCATGCAGCAGTTTTCTGGAATAGAGGGTACTGCTCCGATTTGGAATCAGTTTATGACTAAAGCACTACAGAAAATGCCAGATGAGACATACCCTTTTCCCGATGGGGAAGTTGAAAAAGCCACTGTGTGTAAAACTACAGGATTGAAGCCTGGTGAGTGTCCAACAGTGCAGGATTACTTCATGAAAGGTAAAGCTCCCAAGGAGGTTGATACTTACTGGAAGCGTATTCTTGTTGATAAGGCTACTGGAAAGCGTGCGGCGGAAGGTTGTCCTGCAGAAAGCGTTGAGGAGAAATTCTTTCTCATGTCGTTGAAAGCGGAGAAAAATGAATGGCAAAAGCCTGTAGATGATTGGCTTGCAGGCTTGGATGCAACAGCTAAACCACCCGCAGAAGATGATGTGGCTTGCACACCTGCGGGGGCGGATCAGTCAGGTATTAGTATTGTTTTTCTTGAACCCAAGCCAGGTCAGGTTTATGACATCACTTCAGTTACTGCTAACATTTCTATCACCGCTAGAAATAAAATAGCGGCAGTGAATTTTTATCTTGATGGTGAATTGATAACAACGCTTCCAGGTAAGAAGGACAAACTGGAGACGGATCCATTTGTTACGGAAACTTTCACGACTCCGCTGCGCAACTTGAAGAATGGTTCACACACTTTAGTTGTGAAGGTTCTTGATGCGTTAGGTGGTTCTTCAAGTGTTTCGTCTGCTTTTTCACTTGGGCAGCAAGGAGCTCTTACTATTGTTGAGCCGAAGAATAAGGCAGTTTTGACTTCTAATAGTGGGACTATTTCGGTGCAACTTGGGGATCTAACAGACCCTCAAAGAACAGTGCAATACAGCATAGATAGTGGCGACTGGGTACCTATGAAAGGCTCTGGAACGTTTACGGATAAGTTTACAGCTTTGGCTGAGGGTGCACATACGCTTACTGTTCAAGTTGTGGGATCTGGGACTGCTGTTCTTGCTACTGACTCGGTAACTTTTACTGTAACAACCAAGAAGACGACGGTATCTTTGAAAGCTTCCGCAAAAGCGGATCGAACTGTGATTTTGCAAGCGTCAGTTTCGGGAGGCGTGGCTACTGTTAAGACTGTGGTGCTTATGGAAGGGACTTCGGATACTGCTATCTCTACTAGCCTTGCAACATTGAGTGGAAACGGTGGTGCTTCTTATTCGACTACATGGAAAGCGCCTCGAGATGGGACGTATTATTTCCTAGTTGTTGCAACTGATAAGTCGGGAAATGAGATTTCCAGTAACGTTGTTTCTGTTGATGTTGTTGGTACTGCTGCTTCTGCGGCAACGATCGTTCCTTAACTATTCGACTGGTAATTCTTGTACTTAGAGTGTGGTACTTTATTATACGGCTGTTTTTGATTCAGTTTGTTTAAATTTTTCTTGTTTTACTGAAAGCAGTTGTGGAAGCTGAGGGATTTTACGAAAAAGGAAGTTTATGGCTTTTTCGGGTTGAGATTCTTTTGTAATCAGGTGATCGAGTTGATCCAGCTCGATATTGCTGAGATATTGGTGAACATCCCTGTGAAAAAATTCTTCGAGCATAGTTTGTTGCAGCTGCTGTTTTTGGCGTTTTTCCTGTTGCGTGTTCATTTTTGTTTTCCTTTTGGTGTTGGTTTGTGAAATATCAAATCACTATAGCAATAGAAAAAACCATTGTCAAGATAGGGGTAGATCGATTATGATACGGTTTGGTTACCAGAAATGACTGGTTCTTTGGGTAGGCTACGGAGCCATATTTTTGTACAACTAATGGAGGCTTTTTCATACAATGACCCTGCAATCTTCCTCTTATGGCACAGTAACTCGAGTGATCGGTCCGGTTGTCGACGTGCAATTTGCTCCTGAGCAACTTCCCAAGATTTACGATGCGTTGGTAATAGAATATGAAGTAAGTAAGAAAAAGGTAAAACTCACTCTTGAAGTGCAGCAACATCTTGGTGATTCGCAAGTTCGTGCAGTTGCGATGTCTTCTACTGATGGTTTAAAAAGAAATTTACAGGTTACCAATACTGGAGCACCCATTTCTGTTCCTGTTGGTATTGGGGCTTTGGGGCGTGTGGTTAACGTGTTGGGAGAGCCTATTGATGAATCTGGGCCTATAGCCTCAACTGTTCAGCTCCCTATCCATCGTTCTGCTCCGAAATTTGTTGATCAAGATACATCTGTTCAGATTCTTGAAACTGGTATTAAAGTTATTGATTTAATTGCACCTGTTGTTAAGGGTGGTAAGGTTGGTCTCTTTGGTGGTGCTGGTGTGGGTAAAACAGTTATTGTGCAGGAGCTTATCCGTAATATTGCTGAGGAGCACGGTGGTTTTTCTGTTTTTGCCGGTGTGGGTGAACGTACTCGTGAAGGTAATGATCTTTTGCAGGAAATGAAAGATTCCGGCGTATTAGCAAAGACAACACTGGTGTTTGGTCAGATGAGCGAACCACCTGGTGCACGTCTTCGCGTGGCGTTGGCTGGATTGACTTTCGCTGAATATTTCCGTGATAACGAAGGAAAAGATGTCTTGTTGTTTATCGACAACATCTTCCGTTTTACTCAAGCTGGATCTGAAGTTTCGGCGTTGCTTGGTCGTATGCCTTCTGCTGTGGGATATCAACCAACATTGGCAAATGAAATGGGACAGCTTCAAGAACGCATTACTTCAACAACTAAGGGTTCAATCACTTCGGTTCAGGCTGTGTATGTGCCTGCGGATGACTTGACTGACCCTGCTCCAGCGACGACGTTTGCTCACCTTGATTCTACGATTACACTTTCCCGTCAGATTGCAGAACAGGGGCTTTACCCTGCTGTGGATCCTCTGGATTCTTCTTCTGGTATCCTTGATCCATTGATTGTTGGTGAGGAGCACTATGCGGTAGCTCGCGGAGTGCAGAAGGTTGTGCAACGATATAAAGATCTTCAGGATATTATTGCAATTCTGGGTATGGATGAACTTTCGGATGAAGATAAACTTACAGTTTCCCGTGCAAGAAAAATTCAGAGATACCTTTCTCAGCCGTTTTTCGTGGCTGAGGTGTTTACAGGATCTCCTGGTAAGTATGTTCCTCTTGCAGAAACTATTCGTGGATTTAAAGAAATTCTTGAAGGTAAACATGATGCGCTTCCTGAACAAGCATTTCTTTATGCCGGTTCAATTGATGAAGTTGTGCAAAAGGCTGCGTCAATGTAGTAGGCTTTTTTGCGAGGTGCTGGTAATGTTTGGCGTTTAATCTCTTTCTTTTGACTTATTATAAGTAGTAGAACTGAACTATGGCTTCTAAAAAAATTCAACTAAAAATTATTTCTCCTGAACGCGTTGTTTTTGATGAAACTGTTGATCACGTGGTTTTGCCTTCTCTTGCAGGAGAAATTGATATTCTTCCTGGACACACTCAGCTTATGAGTGCTTTAGGGATAGGTCCTGTTGTGGTATTTAATGAAGGTGTTGAATCGCACCTTGCTATTGGTAGTGGGTATGGTGAAGTGAAAGATGATGTTGTTACTGTGCTTGCGGAAACTGCTGAACGGGCTGATGAAATTGATGAAGAACGAGCTCAGGCGGCAAGAAACCGTGCAGTTGCTATTATGGAAAGCAAAGATAAAGCTAGTGAGCATGATCAAGCTCTAGTTTCTGCAGCGCTTCAACGTTCAATGGCTCGCTTGAAGGTGTTGGAACGGTTTAAGAAGCATCGATCTCATAGATAGATTTCATGATGGTGTTTCTTCTGGATTTTTTTTTCAAGGATCTTTATGGCTAAATTGCATATTCAGGGTGGATGTCATCTTTCTGGCGAGCTTTCTGTTCCTGGTGCGAAAAATGCGGTTCTTCCTATTCTCACAGCGACTCTTTTGACTGATGAGGAATGTGTTATCACAAATGTCCCCAATATTGGGGACATTTATGTTATGTGCTCATTGCTCCGCCATTTGGGCTTGCAGGTAGATTTTGATAAGGATGCTCGTGTTGTTCGGGTAAAGAAGAATAATCTTCTAGGTCAGGTTGACCCAACTTTGGCACTTAAGTTGCGTGCGTCAATCTTACTTCTTGGTCCTTTATTTTCTCAACTTTCCTCTTTTACTATGCCGTATCCTGGAGGATGTATTCTGGGTAGACGTCCGTTGGATCCTCATTTTAAGCTGATTGAGGCGTTTGGTGCGGAAGTGCTTTCCTACTCTGATTCTTTTCAAATTTCTCGTAGGACAGAGCTTTCGGGAAAGCGAGTGTTTCTTCCTGAGGCCAGTGTTACTGTGACTGAAAACGCACTGATGTTGGCGAGTACAATTGATGGTGAGACCACAATTTGCAATGCCGCAAGCGAGCCTCATGTTGAAAACCTTGCAGCAATGTTGATAAAAATGGGTGCAACCATTCAGGGGGCTGGAACGAATACGATTATTGTTCAGGGAAAGAAGAAGCTTTCAGGTTGTACTATTGAAATTATTCCTGATCAGATTGAGGTTGGGACTTGGGCTATTGCTGCAGCTCTCACTAAGGGAAATATTGTGGTGCGAGATGTCATTTTGGAGCATCTGGATATTATTTTGTTAAAACTTGCAGAAGCTGGTATTGGGTATGATTTGAAAAAGAATGGTGAGAAAACTGATCTTCATGTTGATGCTAGAGACAATAAGGGTTTTAAAGCAACAAATTTAACAACTAATCTTTGGCCTGGGTTTCCGACTGATTTACAGGCTCCCTATGCAGTTTTAATGACTCAGGCGAAAGGAGTTAGTCTTGTGCATGATTGGATGTATGAGGGGCGGCTTTTTTACATTGATAAGCTTATTCGGATGGGGGCAGATATTACGCTTTGTGATCCACATCGGGCGATTGTGTATGGTCCAACTCCGCCGCAGGGGAAGAAGCTTGAGAGTCCTGATTTGCGGGCGGGGATGGCTTTGGTGTTGGCGGGG
>JBAXVQ010000045.1:0-15302 GCA_037128935.1 bacterium
TAATCTCGGCTCACTCTTCACCTGCTTCGGTGTCTTTTTTACTTGATTTGACACGAAATAAAGTAATCAAAACCAAACATTAATAACTACCAACATTAAAAACTAAAACATCTCACTACTTTGCTCGTACCAAATTACCAAGCTCATCAAGTTCTACAAAGTGCTTTGCAGTTCCATTGAGATAGGACTGACACTGGTTCTCCGGCAAATCATCTTCCTCCTGCCTCGGATTATGCACCACATCAACTACCCACCCAGGCATCAAATCTTCACTCAAGCAACGTCCAGAAGACATGTCGGCGCCAGCCGTTATCTGATCCTTAAATAACCGCTTAGCCCGAGCAACAGCAGTCTGTTGTTCACCACTCAAACTAAACTCTCCACAACCCACAACTAATAATGAGCAGCACACTAACAAACAAATCTTTTTCATAAAATTACCCCTAATAATGAAATACACTTATCCAACATATACAAAGACAAATTCAATAATAAAATAATTGATCTCACACTACCAATCACATTACCAGAAAAATTTTCATCACATCCAAAGCTAAAAATGACTAGAGAAAGGAGATGATTGCAAAAAAACGTTATTTTTGTTACTATTAAATGATTTAATAAAAAAAATATGGCTTCAAAACAAATTTAAAACAAAATATAAAGTTAAGTACAAAAAATAACAAATTAAACAAAATGCTCTATCTGTACAAAAAAAACATCAATTGGAAGTTAAGGCTAAGCACGTTGGCTTTCTTTGTGTTTGTTCTAGTAGGGAAAGTAAGTTTCGCATCAATCATCATTCCCCTCACGTGGCAGGAGCTAATTGCGCAATCAGACCTTATTGTTAAAGGCCGGGTAGAAAATACAGAAGCGACTTCAAGCTCCCTACCGCAATTGCAAAATACCCTACTAAAACTTTTTCCCTTCATGCAGATCTTTGAAGAAAATGTATTCATCCCAACCAATCCCCTCAAAAATAAAAAAGTTTCCACCAAAATAAAAATAACCCCCTTAGAAGTATTGAAGGGGGAAAAAACATTCGGGACAAGTATCATCGTAGAACAACCAGGAGGAAAAGTAGGGGATATCATTCTTGCTTTTGATAATAGCCCCAAATTAACCTACAACCACACCTCAATTTTATTCCTACAAAAAAAAAGTAACGGCAACTATCAAGTAACTAACTTTAACCAAGGAAAAATAGACATAAGCGGGCCACTTCAAAATGAAACCGCTACACTATACAAAACAATTCTTGATAAACAAACATTAAGCTACCAAGAAGTAAAACAACAGATCACCTGTTCTCAAACACCAAGCTGCAACAATATAAACGAAAAAGCGACCCTAGCTTTCGACATCGCTGATGAGGAATACACCTTAATGGATCCTCCTTATAGATATCGACAGGAGTATATGCCCATACCGTACACCATTGACACCGCAAAAGATCCAACAGGCAATCAAGGTGTCTCACTTATCCAACAAAGCTTTGCTCATTGGCAAGAATCAGGCAACATCAGTTTTCGTTACCAAGGAACAACAACATATTCTTCAACAGTAGATGCCTACACAGGTGACCACACTATAAGAATTTCCCTCTTTGACACATATAACGGAATCGATACCAACAACATCGTTGCACTTGGTGGATCATACTACACCACATCAAAAAACTCAGCTGGTGAAGGCTTTTATGAAGCTATGAATGGATTTGTTATTTTTAATGACTCAACTATGGCAAGAAATTACCTAGCAAGCTCCGGCCACTTCGAGCAAATAGCCACACACGAAATAGGTCACGTCTTGGGATTAGGTCATAGTAAAGACACTACAGCCATTATGTATGGTCATGGGAGTAATGAAATTCCAACAGCAATCCAACTCCAAGATTCTGACAAAAAAGGTATTCAGGCTCTCTACCCCTTCAACAAACAGGAAAAAACCATACCGAACACTTCCAAAACCGTACAACCAACACCCACAGTTCTTACAAACAACACCGCGGCATACCAATCAACCTTTCCAACCGACACATACGAAGCCCAGTGGATAAGCCAGACTTTAGGTAGTAATGAGGAAAAAAACCACATCGTGATTTCCAAAGGAAACATAAGAGAAGTTACTGCCCAGTTTCAAAACACTGGATCATCACCTTGGTTGAACAATGGAAAAAACATGGTCGCATTCTATATTTACAAAGATCCAAATTCAACGCCACCAATCTTCAATAACCCACAATCGCCACTCTTCGGACGCAGCCTTTTCGAAACTGAATCTTGGGGCCCAAGCTTCAATGGTCAACAAGAAAAAACCCGAACAGCCATTCTCAAAGAAGACCATGTCAACCCAGGGGGAACAGGCACATTCATCATTCAAATCCACGCCCCACAAAATACCACAGCTGGACGCTATCGTGAAGACTTCTCCCTTGCCTACGGCGAAAACTGGATGCCCAACCTCAAAAACGGTGACTCCATCCACCGCGCCCACATTTGGTTCCCCATCCAGATTGTTGATTAAATAAACAGCTTCCCAATTGGAAGTAATTGCATTACTAGCACTTCCCCAAAATCCCCACCCACACCTACAGACCTCTTGCAAGTGATACCCAAGACCCTGCTTAAGAGGGTAGTTGCGTAAAATCGCTTTATGAAGCGGTTTTACGCGACTACCCATCAACCGAAGGATAGCTTGCGTCGGAGCAAAAACCCAGAACGTCTTCTTCACTTTCAACAAAAATAAATAACCTCAAAAAATATGGAAAAACACCTTAGCAACCAGTACAATAAACCATAAGAAATCAAAACGAAGCTTACGGAATAATAAACCATGTCCAATCTGCCACCAGTACCGCCACCACCAATTTATCCATCAGCAAATAACACCTTTCCGTCTTCATCTATACCAAATCCACCAATACAGGAACTCCTTCCAATAGTACCGAAACCCCCTAGTCCTCCCTCAGCAACCCTACCAACAGTACCCAAACCCTTTAAACAGAGTGATTCGTTAATTACCAACATCCCAAAACCTCCAGAATATCCAACAACACTTCCAAAAACACCTAGCATACTAAGCAATGACGAAGATCTACCACCTTCCCAAAGACTGCTAGCACAAAAAGAAGAGCCCAAACAACTTTTACAAACCATCGAACCTCAAGTAGACCTTATTCCAGAACTGCTTCCTCCTATAACCAATATTCCTAAACCCACCCCTTTAGAAAAAATCGAAGAAAGTACATCTCCCCAACAACCGACTGCAGCTTCAAAACCAAAGATGCAAGGGTTGATCGAGGACTACTCCTCAAAAATAGTAAAAAAAGTCGACGGAAAAATCGTTGAAGAAGTTGAAGAAAACAACAACGGCATCATTATTCAAACCGCAAAAGAACCTGATGAATACCAGCAACTGATCAAAAAAGCAGAATCCAATGGAGCTCCCCCAGATCTCCTAGACAGAATGGAGAATATTTCCAAGCGAATGCGGGTCATGGAAAACTCGGGAAATATTGAAATTGTCGACGTCGAGCGTCATTACCTAGAAACCTTAGCCCAACTGCCATGGAATCAAGAAACCGAAGATATCCACGATATCAAAAGAGCTCAACAAATTTTAGACGAGCTCCAATATGGCATGCAGCCTATAAAAAATCGCGTCTTAGAATTTCTGGCTGTCCAGCAACTCACACAAAATGAAGCAACAGCACCAGTTCTTTGCTTTTTAGGAACACCCGGCGTAGGTAAAACGACCCTTTCCAGAGCCATAGCAGCCGCGTTGGGGAGAAAGTTTGTTCGTATCTCTCTTGCGGCTATGAGTGATGTTCGACAAATTAAAGGAACTTCCCACATGAGAGCCGACGCTCAACCAGGACAAATCATCCGGCAGATTTGCAAATGTGGCGTACGGAATCCGGTTATACTCTTCGATGAATTTGAAAAAATGGGTGGCGGTATCGAAGGTGGAGAAATGATGTCCACATTCTTGGAAATTTTAGACCCCGAACAAAACTACGCCTTTGTTGATCACTACATAGACTATCCTTACGACCTATCCCACTGCATTTTCCTTGCCACAGCAAACAAAGTAGCAGAAGGCGCAGGTCCCGTCATCAACCGTATGGAACTGATCACCATCCCCGACTACAGCCGTGATGAGAAGAAAATTATCGGACAAAGATATGTGCTACCTCGCGTACTGAAATCCAACGGCATGACTCCTGAAAAAGGTTTTAAAATAGAAATCACCGATGATGGCTGGAACAGACTGCTGGATCCTTTCAAATGGGATTCTGGTATGCGCACACTCACACACCAGTTAAACAACATTGTCACGAAAATGGCGAGGGATGCCGTAGAAAATGGCACACGGGAATTCACAGTCACGCCAGAGAACATTAGAAACTATATTCTCGTTTAACCCCCCCCTACTTGACAAAGCACTCCCCAGCATGCTATAAATCTCTCCTACCTGCTATTCAGGAAAGTCACCGCCATGAGAAAATTTATACAAAACATTGGATTGGCTGGAGCTGCTTTCCTGATCACTTTCTCTACAGGTTGGATCACAACAAAAGCCATAAACAACACTCCCATCGCAACCGTTGCCGCAAATGAAATAACGCAAATACCTACTGTTACAAGTACTCAAACAAGCGAAAATCCTACTCAAACCGTAGAAATCCAACTGCCCTCAGTTATAACAACCTTTGCTCAAGAAACTCCAACATCACCTACACCAACGAGCACAACAATAGCAACGCATACTTCAGAAAGCATAGAAAAAACACCCATTCCTACCATTTCATTAACCCAAAAAGTAACCACACAAAACATACCCAACCCCGCACCTCAACAAGCACAAACCCAAACTAATTTTCCTACATCAATAAGCATCCCCGCCATAAGTTTCTCTTCATCAATAATCCCTGTCGATCTCATCACCATAGGGCAAGACAGAACGTGGGAAGTCCCAAACAACACAGTCGGAACACCTAGAGAACAAGTACAGAACAACATCATTCTTCTCGGACATAGTGGACTTTACAATTCAATCTTTGGCCGGATAAATGAGCTCACAGCAGGGCAAAAAATCATCGTCAATAACACTAACAAATACAGCATAACATCGGTATCAATAGTAGACGCATATAACATCTCATCAATACTTCCTCAAAACGACCCAACACTCACCATCGTGACTTGCGAAGGATCACTTCGCCGTATTGTGGTAGCTAAGCCAATCTAAGTTTAATCAAAAAACCGCTTTACTACAGCATAAAAATCAAAAACCTACAGCAATATCCTCGCATCCACAATCTCCGAACCCTCACCCTGTTTATGCACCATAATTGGATTAAAATCAATCTCTTGTATCTTCGGAAATTCCAGCGCAAATCGGGAAAGCAACAATAAGGTCTCAACTAACGAATCAATGTCACAAACCTCACCACCACGTGCTCCAGCCAACATCTGATACACCTTGGACTCGGTAATCATCGCCAATGCCTCTTCCTTATCGAAGGGCGCAACACGGAAGGTCACATCTCGGAAAATTTCCGCATACACACCACCCATACCAAACATAATTAGCGGACCAAACTGGGGATCACGTTTCATACCAACAATCACCTGAGATCCAGTAGTCATCCCACCAACCAAGTACCCTTCAATACGAGCATGAGGCATAGCAGCACTTACTTTTTGTTGCATAGTTTCTATCGCTTCCACCAACGCTTGTGTGTCTCGAATATTCACCTTTACACCACCTACATCAGACTTATGCACAACCTCAGGAGAAACCACTTTCAAAGCTGCCGGAAAAGAAATAGCTCCTGATGCAGCTGCTGTTTTTACCTCATCCCCAGAGGTAACAAACTGCATACTGTTTGGTCGAAAACCATACAGCTGCAAAATTCGACGACAATCAACTTCAGTCAACACAGGCTTTTTCAGAATATCATTGATAAAATCATGAGCCTGAGTTGTTGTGGTTTGAGATGAAAGCACGGGCAAAGGTCGCTGTTGCCATGCTTGGTACTGTACCATTTGCGCTATGGCACGCACGGGCTGAATTGGATTGGAAAATTGCGGTAACGAATATTTTCTATACTCTTCATAATATTTTTCGATCTCATACTCACCAAGAAAGCTCAACAAAATCGGCTTCGTTGTTGTTTTACCAACAACTCCAATAGCCTCGACAGTTTCCTTGATTTCCGTCATCTTTTGCGGTGTCAAAACAACAATAATGGCATCAACCGTCGAATCTTTTGCTGCTGCTGCCAATGCCAAACTATAACGGTCGGCCCGAGCATCACCCAAAATATCAATAGGATTAGTAACATTGGCACAGGAAGGACAACTGCCTTTCAACAACTCTTTCGTAGCAGGCTCTAGCTCAGCCAACTCAAGATTATAATCTGAAATATAATCAGTTGTTAATACACCTGGTCCACCAGCATTGGTAACAACCGCCACACGAGAACCAGTAGGAAGTGGTTGATAAGAAAAAGCCTTCGCAAAATCAAAAAGATCTTGTAACCCATTCACTTCAATAACACCACTCTGAGAAAACGCCGCCGCATAGGCTTCTTTTCCACCAGCAAGCGCACCAGTATGCGATGAAGCTGCTGCCATACCCTCTTCACTTTTCCCTGCTTTAATGAGCAAAACTGGTTTTTTCTTGCTCACTCTTCGAGCAACGTCCATAAACGCTGCACCATCATCAATATTCTCAACATACGCCATAATAACCTTTACTTCAGGATCATTTCCCCAAAACTCCAATAACTCCATCTCCGTAATATCTGCTTTATTTCCCATACTCACAAAATATGCAAAACCCAACTGCTGTGCCCTTGCCATATCGATAACTGCTGTACCTAACGCTCCAGATTGCGAAAGAAATGCGATATTCCCTCTATTGGGAGTTGTCTGAGCAAAAGAAGCATTGATCGGCATTATTGTGTTAATATACCCAAGACAATTTGGACCAAGAATTCTCATGCCATATTGTTTTCCAATTGCCTTTACTTGCTCTTCTCTCTGTGCACCTTCTTCCCCAGCCTCCTTAAATCCTGCCGTGATGATAACAATATTTTTAATGCCCTTCTGACCACATTCTTCCAATATCGCAACCACCGCCGAGGACGGAATAGCTATAATGGCAAGATCAGCAACCTCAGGAAGTTGAGAAATAGAAGCAAAAGCAGGTAAATCTAAAATAGCGGGATACTTGGGGTTGATTGGATAAATTTTTCCCTTATACCCAGAATCAATCAAGTTTTTCAGGATGTCGTAGCTTAGCTTATCAGCATTTGGAGAAGCACCGACGAGAGCAACGGAGGAAGGGTTGAAGAATGTTTGAAGCATAGTTATATAGTTAATTAATTACTAACCTAAAGAAAATAATCTGCAAAAAAACAAAGAACCTTCTCAACTATACCCTATTAAACTTATTCACAACAATAACAGTATTTTTTCGTTCACCCATATAGAGAAATACAACATAAGCTTCTAAAAGTTACTAACAACTCTTCGAACAACATGATGCTTAGCAACTTTGTTCTCAAACCAAGTCAGCTGTCTTTTTGCATATCGTCGACTATCACGTTTAAACAACGCTACTGCATCTTCCAACGAGATCTCACCTCGAACATACAAACCAAGTTGTTTATACCCCAGAGTTAACATAGAAGAAATTCCCCATCCATAGCGCTTTCCAAGATACTCGACTTCATCCAAAACCCCACGTTTAAGCATGACATCTATACGCAAATCTATTCTTCGATAAAGAACATCACGAGGCAATTCAAGTAAAATAATGGAAAATTCATACGGTTGTGCGTTGGAACTTCTCAACACTTCTGTAAGAGGTTGCTTGGTTGTATGAATAATTTCAAGCGCCCTGATAACTCGCTGCTTGTTTTTACAGTCAACAAGGGAAAGACCTTCAGAATCCGCTTTTGATAATTGGTCTACAAGTTCATCCAAAGATAAAAGAGAAAGAGCACCCCGCAGCTGTTCATCAGGCAAAACGCCATGAAAAGTATATCCGTCCAGCACTGAAGAAATATACAAACCAGTTCCCCCAACGAGAAATGGTTTTTTTTCACGAGCAAGAATATTTTCAACTTTTTCCAATGCCATCTGTTGAAACAAACCCACAGAAAATGACTCATCAGGATTGAGAACATCAATCAAAAAATGTGGGACTTTCAAAAGTTCATCTTGGGTCGGTTTAGCAGTAGCAATATCCATCTCACGAAAAATCTGCCGAGAATCTGCCGAGATAATTTCCCCACCCACTTGTTCAGCAAGATCAATAGCAAAAGCCGTTTTACCTACAGCTGTCGGTCCACAAACAATGGTAATTTCCGGGTTATTTTTGCTCATAAAAAAAGCCGATTAGAAAAAATAAAATAAATTTACTATAATGTATAGCAAGATTACCAATTATAACTCCAATGGCAAAAGCGAAGAAATCGACCTCCCCTTTTTTCATCCCCTCCAACCAATTTTCCCGACACAAGGAAACCACTTTGGAAAAAAATAAAGCAACCAACGATCCCAAAATTACTGCCAAGCAGATACCTAGTAAGGAATCATTTCCTATAGCTAAATTTTCGGATGAACCAGATTCCTCCAACACTCACAACAAAAACAATGAAACCGACAATGACCTTGAACAACTCAGTAACAGCTGGAAGAATAAGCGAGTAAGCTACAAAACGCCACAAATCCAAGAAAAAAAGGTACTCACCGTCGCGATACAGGCCTCTAAGTGGAGCACTACACTGGCTATCGTTTTTTTCCTAATCAGTGTGGTTCTATTCTTCCAATTTCAGAGCCTTAACAAAGCCATAAAAAGCCTAGAGAATCAAAATAAAAGCCTAATGAACGATGTTAGTAGCGCACTGCAAACGCAGCAAGACGTTCAACTCAAAGTGCAAGAATACGCTACAGACCTCAATACCATCCGTGTTCACGTACAAATGTCCCCAGTTGAATTACCTCCAACAACCACACCAGCACCAGACCCAAATCAATGATCAGATCAGTAAAAAAACAACTCACGTCAACATTTGAATCAACTCCCGATCTACTCTTGGCAGTGTTTATTGGATTGATTTTTTTCTTATTACTCTCGCTCTCTATGCAATCCGTAGCTGCACAGTTCAGTGTTTGGAATATAGAAAAAACCAACAAAAAACTACCTGCGGTACTTCAACAAATGAAAACCTCCTCAGAGCAGACTGCAAAGATTGTAAAAGCCTATGAAGACAACAGAGAAGCAGTAAAAAAACAAGTTGGCATGCCACCAACAATAAATGCCAACGCAACTGATGCAGAAGCATCACGACAATTCACCTATAAAGACCTCTTTAATATCTTAATTGTAGGAAAAAATGGTGGGCTCACTGACACCATGATTATCGTAACCATCAATGAAAAACGCCAAGAAATCACAACCACCAGCATTCCGCGAGATTTATACTACGGTGGAAGAAAAATAAATAGTTACTACGAATTCTACGGCATGAATGGACTAAAAAACCTTATCGAAACCCTGACAGGCCTAACTATCCAAAAATATGCCATGGTCGATATGATGATTTTTGTGGATGTGATCAACAGAATAGGTGGCGTAGATGTTTGTCTCGATGCACCACTTACTGATAACACATACAAAACTATCGAAAACGGGCAAACTGCAAACCTCCACTTCGATGCTGGTTGCCATCATGTTAATGGGACACAGGCATTACGCTTAGCTAGAAGTCGTTACAGCAGCTCCGATTTCAAACGATCCGAACGCCAACAACAAATCATCAAAGGTCTTCAAGAAAGAGCAACAAAACTCAGCCTTGCGGATCTTTCAGGAATAGGGCAATCTATAATAACCAAACTTGATACTGATATTCAATTACCAGAAGGATCCCAATACTACTTCAAATATAAAAATTACAAGTTAAAAAGCAACAACGTGATGAGTACTGCAAATGCACTCACCTCAACAACCTCTCCAGACAAGCAGTACATTCTTCTCCCAAGAGATAATCAGTGGTATAAAATTAAAAAATTCTTTTTTGACAAAATAAACGAGTGAGAAATAGACAGATGAAAAAAATATTGACGATCAAGGGAACCAAAGGCGAACTCATCATACGTGCTCACGACGAAAAACCATTTGATGTTGTTTTCAAAAGCCTAGAACTGAAAGTGCAACAAGCCCCTCAGTTTTTCAAAGGAGCAGTGGCTCACTTTGAATGGGGAAACCGTCTCCTTACCGAAGAAGAAAAAACACAACTAAGAGAAATGCTCAACCCACACGAAATTCTCTGGCAGGAAGAAGCAGATAGCTTTGAACCATTCGAAGCTGAAAAAGAACAATCCATCAAGAAAACATCTGATGACCCCGCTCGTTGTCATTTCTTGAAAAGAAACGTACGTGCTGGTCAAAAGATCGAATACAACGGTCATATTGTGATCTTTGGCAATATTCATGCCGGTGGAGAAGTCATAGCAACTGGTAATGTTTTTGTTTGGGGAGCTGTAAGAGGTATTATTCACGCAGGAATCGAGGGAAATAAAGAAACCGTGGTGAGTGCACTTATTCTTAATCCGGCCCAACTTCGCATTGCAGGGCAAATAGCAATCAATCCCCACCAAGAAAACCGTGAGAAACTTATACTGAAACCTGAAAGCGCCTCACTTAATGCTGATGGTGAAATTATCGTAGAACCTTGGACAGAAAAAACCCCGTCACATGTCTAACTACTAAGTACATCTGTTTTTCTATCATTAATTCAGAGCCAATAGCACCTAGCTTGAAGCAACAAATCCTCGTGAATCACATGTTTCGAAAAGTCTACGCGATCGAACTCTACCAATACCCAACATCAAAAGAAGAAGCCGAGGAAGATAGACAAGAACTAGAAAAGCTTGTAACCTCCGCAGGATATTTCATGGCGGGCAGTGAGGCCTACCAACTTAGGGAAATTCATCCACGAACCTGCATCGGACCAGGAAAACTAGAACAACTCAAAGAAGTTGTTGAAGAAAACAACATTGACCTTATCATCCTCGACTTTCCTATTAAACCCTATGCCCTAAAATATGTCGAAGATTTCTTCAACGTCGAAGTAGCAGACCGAACCAGACTCATCCTAGAAATTTTTAAAAAAAGAGCTACTTCTGCAGAAGGAAAACTTCAAGTAGAACTTGCTGAAGCCAAATATGAATTGGGAAGACTTGTTGGAAAAGGCCTAGGAAAACAACTCAGCCGCCTCGGTGGAGGTATCGGAACCCGCGGACCAGGTGAACAGCATATGGAAAAACTGAAACGCGCCTACGCCCGTAAAATGAAAACACTGAAAGACAAGCTCAAAAGTGTAGAAAAAACCCGCCATCAGCACTACCACGAACGAAAAGAACAAGGGTTTCCCCAGATAGCCCTTGTCGGCTATACCAATGCCGGAAAATCCAGCCTTCTCAACACACTTTCCGGTTCTTCAGTTCAAGCTAAAAACGAGCTGTTTACAACAGTAGACCCCACAACACGAAAAATCCACATCAACAATCAGGATATTCTTATAACCGACACGGTTGGATTTATAAAAAAGCTACCAACCCAACTTGTAGAAGGTTTTGAATCCACTCTTGAACAGGTAACTCTCAGTGATCTCATTCTTGTCGTCATAGACCGCACTGATGAAAACTATACAGAAAAAGAAGAACGTGTTTTTGAAGTCCTCCGAAAACTGCATAACACCACCCCAATCCTGAAGGTCTACAATAAAATTGACACCCTCGAAGAACCATACAAAAGAGATCCCGAAGCCATCTACATCTCCTGCAAACAAAAAACTAACATCGACACACTCAAAGAAAAAATGTCCAACTTCCTCGCCTCAAAATATCCCCAAATAAAACCAGTACCAATTGCAGACTAACCTAGACTCAGATTTTAATACACAAAAACTAATCTACAAAAACTCTAAAACTCAAATCAAAAAGACATACAAAAGCCACTCCAAAACTATGCTATAGTGATACAAAACGAACTGCGACCATGATTACCATAACCAGAAAATTTCATTTCTCTGCTTCGCACTATTACTCCAATCCAAATTGGAGCGAAGAAAAAAATCTACAAACTTTTGGAAAATGCGCAAATAAAAATGGCCACGGTCATAACTATGTGCTCGAAGTAACCCTTTCTGGAGAAATCAATCCCGAAACTGGCTATGTGATGGACCTCCATCAAGTAACTGAATTAGTAAAAACCGCAGTACTTGAAGAACTCGATCACCGCAACCTCAACATCGATGTCACATTTTTCCACAACAACAACCCCACAATGGAAAACATCTGCCGATTCATTTGGAAAAAACTCCAACCCATACTACACGGACTTCAAAAAATAACTCTCTGGGAAACTCCAGAACTCTACTGCGAGTATGCAGAATAGTACCCTCAACAACGACAAAACGCCCCCATGATCAAACTCACCAAAATCTACACCTTCTCAAGCGCTCACAGAGTCTTCAACCCCTCATGGAGTGAAGAAAAAAACCTTGAAGTATTCGGAAAATGCAGTCATAAGAATGGCCACGGCCACAACTACACACTGGAAGTAACTGTTTCAGGCGATACCATCGACCCCGAAACTGGATTCCTTATCTCATTGTCTGAAATCGACAATGCAGTAAATGATCAAATCATCGAACTCTTCGACCACAAAAACATCAACATCCAAATTCCCCATTTTCAGCACACTATACCCTCAGCAGAAAACATTCTCACCTTCTGCTGGAAACAACTCAAACCTCACCTTCCCCAGCTGCAAAGACTTACCCTCCATGAAACCATCAACAATAAATTCACATACAGCGACAGTGGAAAGACTCTAACTCAATAATCCATTCTTCGATGAAAATAACAAAAAGGCAGAAAATCATGGCAAACTCTCTTGAAGGAAAATCAATCCTCATCACCGGTGCAGGTAAAGGTATCGGTCGCGCAACTGCTCTCAGAAGCGCAGAAGTAGGTATGAAAATCGGTGCCTTTTCCCGCTCAGAAGAAGACTTACTCTCTTTGAAACAGGCTGTTAAACCATTTTCAAATTCGATAATAACCACAGCAGGAAACATAGCAATAGAATCTGATGTGAACAGTTTCGTTCAAAATGCTTCTACAGCATTTCAATCCATTGATGTACTCATCAACAATGCTGGCGTTTACAACTACGCCCCGATCGAGGAGTATACAGAACAACAATGGGATGACATGATTGCAACAAATTTGAAGGGTGTCTTCCTAATTACAAAAGCTGTTGTTCCAATAATGAAGAAACAAGGCCATGGACACATCATCATGATTTCATCAACACTTGGAAAAATTGGCATGGCAGAAAGAACGGCCTACTGCACATCAAAATTTGGCATAGTTGGATTTTCTAAAGCCCTATCTGAAGAACTTAGACCACACAACATCAAAGTAACCATAGTCTACCCAGGTTTCGTCAACACTCACATTTTTTCCGACCTACCAGCGCAAGAGCAAACCTCACTTCCTTCGAGAACAGCAATGACGCAACCGGAAACTGTAGCCGACATGCTCCTCAACACCCTCAAACAACCCCACAATACACTGATCGAAGAAATAGATTTCAGTTCCTGGGGATGACTCATCATGCTACAAATCTACCCAACGGGAAACCCTACAGTTTCCATCATACTGCCAACATTCAATCGTGCTACATACCTAAACCGATGCATAGATTCAGTACTACAACAGTCTTACAAAGACTGGGAACTTCTGATCATTGATGATGGAAGCATCGATGAAACACAGTCAATACTGCAACCATACAGCGAAAAACACAACAACATCAGGCTGATGAGACACAACAACAAAGGAATCACTTTCTCACTAAATACCGGCATACTTGCTTCAGCAGGAGCGTTTATCACTTCAATCAATAGTGATGATGAGTACACCTATGACCACATCGAAAAGCGAGTTTCCTATATGAACGACCACCCATCAATTGACCTCATCCACGGAGGAACGAATATAATAGGAAACCCCTTCGTTCCTGATAAACATGATATAGAAAAATCAATTCATCTCGACGAATGCTACATCGGAGCGACGTTCTTTGGAAAGCGTCAAGTCTTCATCGAACTTGATGGATTTATCAATATTCCCTTTGCTGAGGACTCAGAATTTATGGACAGAGCTGTAAAAAAATTTACTGTCGAACGAGTCCACTTTCCAACCTATAGGTACTATCGCGACACACCAGATAGCATTTGTAACAATATCCGAACAAGAATAGGAAAAACTGATAAAATTAAAGAACAAGAGACTCTTCTAGAAAGCCCTACCAATGACCAACGAACAGTATAATCAACAAAACTATCAAACCCACTTAGCAAAAGAACACCTACGCTCCCCCATCACCGACTTCATCAAAGAAATCGTCTACGGAGGAAACGACGGAATTGTCACCACATTTGCCGTTGTAGCAGGCTTCACCGGAGCAAACAGCGGAAATGCAACCACCATATCACTACTCACAGTCCTGATTTTCGGACTCGCAAATCTCTTTGCCGATGGCACTTCAATGGGATTGGGAAATTTCCTTTCCACCCGAGCCCAACAACGATTTTATCGATCAGAAAAAGCCAAAGAGCTCTACGAAATTCAACACGACCCAGCATCAGAAAAAACCGAAACCATCTACATCCTCAAAGCCCGAGGATTCAATGATGAACAAGCCAAACAACTCACAAACATCTACGCACAAAACGAATCCTACTGGGCAGAATTCATGATGAAATACGAACTGGAAATGGAAAATCCCGAAGGCGACAACCCAAGCCTTAACGCCCTAGTAACTTTTTTATCATTCATCTTTTTCGGATTTATCCCCCTATTCCCCTACGTCTTCCTTCGAGAACTCCCCGCACAAACCGCCTTCATCGTTTCCTCAACCGCAACCCTCCTCGCCCTCATACTACTCGGCTACGTCCGTGGAAAAATGTCCAAAGAAAAAATCTGGCAATCCATCGCCGAAGTCACCCTCATCGGCGGCTCCTCCGCCATCATCGCCTTCCTAGTAGGCACCTTTTTCAAAGGCTAAAAAAAGCGAAAGCAGCCAACAAAAACCTACCGCAACGCATCAAAAAAGCATACGCAGGAAAATATAAGAAATCCCGAGCAAAGCACCTCCGCATCAGGGAAGTTCATCTGCAACGCAACGCCTGATGTCTCCATCCTCCAACT
>JBAXVQ010000046.1:0-14772 GCA_037128935.1 bacterium
CCATAAACATCAGCTATATATACCCATAATAAAAACGCTCAAGGTACAACCTTGAACGAACAAAAAAAACAAAAAAAGCGTATGCAAATAATTGCATACGCTAAAAAAGTAAACCGTTTTGTAATCGCTTACGCAGCTTCCTCAGCCTCACCACGAATATACGCCTTAATCTTCGCCATAACCTGACGAGGCGTATAATTAGCCTTCACAATGTAGTCAAGCGAACCAAGCGCCTTAAACTCTTCCACAAGCGACTGCTTCACAAGATTAGTCAAAACAAGGAAAGGAATCTCAGCATGATCCTTGTCCGCACGAACTTTCTTGATAAACTCAAGGCCATTTACGTGTGGCATCGAAATATCGAGAAGAATAAGATCAATCTTCCCTTTCTCTCGTTGCACTATATCAAGAGCAACTTCACCATCCTCAGCGATCAGGACTTTATAGCCTTCCTGAGCCAACTTAGTCTGATAAATGTCCAAGATATAAAAGTCATCTTCGACAAGCAGAATACGCTTTTTGGGTCGTCTAGCCATATGTAACCCTCCTTAAGTCGAAACTTTGTTCATTGTAACACAAACCTTCCAAAATCGCAAGAGCGACATTCCAGATATCGCCACAACAACGCCAAAAACCGCCATTCCAGTAGCCATGTACATAAACATGTCCTGAAAGAAACCATCAGGAAATAAAAGAATAAGAGTATCTGATGGATCAAACAACCAAAGATCATTTCGAAAGAAAATCTTATGAAAGCGGGTAAAAGCCTCTTCCCAACCAGTCAACGAAAATAAACCCAGCAACAAAACAAAGCCAATAAGAACAACTCCAGACCAAATCAGTATCCCTCCCAACTGGTCAAACTTTCTTACCTTCAACAAATAACCGATAACAACCGCTGCAAAAACCAACGAAAGGTAAAACAACCAACGAACTGCAGCAAAAAGCCCACGAACATCTTCCATATGCACTAACGCCTGCTGAGAAAAAAATTCTGCATCCAGCTGAGAGATACCACCCTTCAAATACGAAACCACATCCAGACCTTCGCGATTAACATCTTCTTTAGATAGAGACAGCGTCGCATAGACATCATACTTTTCAAACCCATGGACATAGAGGCGGGGAGAGAGGCTAATCAGAAGAATAATCGAAGAAATTGTAAGAAAAACAAAGGATAGGAGACCTACAACAAACACAAATGGGCGCATAACAAATTACTGTATTTTACAGAATCAGTATAACCTCTTATACACAATAACCGAAACCGCTTCACTATTGACTTTTATGCGGTTTTCAGGTAATTTTCTATATTAGCTGAAAAATAATTGCTTTTTTGTTATATTTAATGTGAAGAAGTACCCTCAGAACAAACAAATTCTAATTAGGATTTTGTCATGAAAATTAGAAGCACTCTTAGAGCCGTTGAAGTAACTGCAAAAGATATAAGAAGTTGGATGCTCCACGGAACAGCTCAAGAAAACATGGGAAATAGAGATTCTCACGAGAAGGGATTGGAAATTTTTGTTAGAGCAAAAACACCTGTAGAAGCAGCGATCTTCAAGCTCCCTAGACCAGTTGCAAGATTGACAGCGCAATGGCTTGGTAGTGCATCAGGATTGCATGACAAGGCAGAAGAAATTGAAGACCAAAAAGGAATTTTGGCAGCTTCAGAAGCATGGGCAAATGTTCAACAAAACCTTGCAATAAGATATGCTGTAAAAAATATCTGGCATGCTGCTAAAAGAGAATCTAGAGAAAACGTATTTTCAATACTACAAAATATACAAACAACAAGCGAAAAAGAAGGAAAAACACCATTAGAGTATCTTACGAGCTGGCTTTCAGTTAATAACCAACTTTTCACTGATAGTAGCTCAGAAATAATAAAAAAATCACAAGTTGAAGCATATTATGAATGTCACCAATGGCAGACTCATCACAGAAAAAAGTACAGGGAGTTTACTGAATACTCAACAACACTTTTTGAAGTCAGTCATCAACTAACGCATAACGTAGCAAAACATGCTGCAGAAAGACTAGCTGAAGCATGCAAATGGCATGATCGAGCAGAACACTACTCCAGCTTAAGAAAACAAGCATTCAATAAACTACTAAAATACTCCCTTTTTGCGCAAGCCATCCCCCCTGCCGTTGAACACAATCGCATACTTTTAACAAAATCGCTATAATTAGCACAGTAGCAGCAAAAAAATAAAGATATGCTAGAAAAATTCTTCACAAAAAGTGAAAAAATTAATAACGAAAACCTAAATAATTACACGAATCAGCTGCAATCTCTAGAAAAAATTTCTTCCCTATTGGTTTCTAGCCTCCCCTTAGATAGTATCCTCGAAAATATCACCCAACTTTTACCCTCAGCCCTTGGCATCTCATTCGCAAGTATTTTACTTTGGGATACAAATAACGAAAATTTTAAAGTTGCAAAAAACTCTATTCCCAAAAAAGTTGCAAAAATCATAGAAACTGCTCTTCACAAGGTTGATGGTTTTTCTTATCCAGGTAACACCGATGAAAATCTGTTTAAAAATTCAATGAAGCAAAAAGCCGTTTTAACAACTGAAAATATCTATGCAATGCTCATCCCAGTAACTGGTGAAAATTATGCAAAAGCAGTGATAAGTTTAATCAAAAGCCAAATTAAATTACTCGTAAGCGCTCCATTAATCATAAACAACGAAGCCATTGGAGTTCTTGCTCTTGGGTGGAAAAAATCTGAATTCACACAACATGACAAAGAAGCAGTACAAACCTTTACAAACCAAACAGCAATTGCAATTCAAAACACCAGACTTTATCAACAGATTCAAGAACAACTTGTTGAAAAGAAACAACAATTTCAAGATTTACAAGCCCTTCAAAGAGTTAGCAATTATATAACAAGCACACTCGATTTCTCAGAATTACCTCAAAAAATTGTCGATATTATACCTGATCAACTTGGAAAGGATTATGTAGGGGGCGTATTTGCTTACAAAGAAAATGATAATGCAAATTTCTACAGACTTTCTTCAATGACAAATACGCCTCAAATAAAGGAAGCTCAAAAATTTCTCAATCTTTCAATAAATGACTACATATATAATTTTTCAGACGATATTGAAACTCTTAGTAATTTACATCAGCACGTAATAGTATCTAGAACACATTACATTTCAGATAATTTTAGAGATTTCGCACCTTCATCAATAAAAACGGCTACTCTCAACGCAGTAAAAAAACTACTTAATCTGGGTGGAATAGGTTCAATTCCCATAATTCTACATGACGTAGTAATTGGATTTCTATTTTTTGCGTTTCGTATACCTGCAAAAGCTATTAATGAACGTCACATAAACATGATGAAAGCCTTTGCAGACCAAATAGCTATAACAATCGGAAACGCCAGACTCTACGAAACATCCATTCAACAAAACCAAGACCTCCAAACCATTCAAAACATAACCAACTACATCACCGCATCTCTCGACATCGAAGAAATCTGCCAAAAAATCGCAGATGCCATACCCCAACAACTCGGAACAGAAAACGGTTATATAGGTGGCTTCATAGCACTAAAAGAAACCAACACCAGCATACTCAAAGCCTGGGCTGTCAGTGAAACACCCACAATAACAAAAGCACTAAAGCTCCTGCCAAAAGATTTCAAAACATACTCAATTGATATTCAAAAAGAACAACGAAAAAGCAAAATGCTCCAGAAAATCTTTGGAGAAAAACAATACTTCATCAGTGATAAAGTAGCTGATGTCGTTTCTCCCCCTGCTCCAAAAGTACTCTGTCCACCCATTCAACAAATCGTCGGCATCAAATCCACAGCCGCCTTTCCCGTCATCTTCAACGATGAAGTAGTTGGCATGATTGAATTCATTTTCAACACGCCCAAGGAAACCATCGATCACCGTAAAATTAGAATGATGCAATCATTCGCTGATCAAGTAGCCCTCGCGATCAACAATGCAAACATGTTCAATAACCTTAAAAAAGCCACAGAAGACCTCCAGAAAGCCTACGCCGAACTCCAAGAACTCGACAAAGCAAAAACAGAATTCGTCTCCCTCGCCAGCCACCAACTCCGCACCCCACTATCCATTATTCGAGGCTACGTATCCATGATGAAAGAAGGTGATTACGGGGAACTCCCAGAAAGAATCTCCCACTCCCTCCTCAAAACCCAAGAAAATATAGACCGACTAATCAATATTGTTGATGATCTCCTCAATGTTGCTCATATCGAAGCTGGCAAACTAGTCATGAACTTTCAAAAAGAAGACTTAAACGATATCATCTCAGAAATTACAGAACAACTACGCCCTCAAGCCGAAGAACACAAACTCTACCTCAACATCACCCTCCCAAAAACAAAACTACCAACCCTCACCCTCGACCGCCAAAAAATAACAGAAGTAATCAGCAACCTCATAGATAACGCCATTCACTACACGCCCAAAGGTGGTATCAGTCTGTCCCTAGAAATCTCACCTGATGATCATATCGTCATCAAAGTACAAGATACCGGCATCGGCCTCCCCAAAGAATACCGCAAAGACCTCTTCACCAAATTCGCCCGCGCCGAAAACGCCAGAAAAATTCGCCCCGACGGTTCAGGAATAGGACTTTACCTAGCAAAAAACATCATCGAAGCCCATCAAGGCACAATTTCCGCAGACAGCTCCTTAGGCAAAGGCACCACCTTCACCATCAAACTTCCTATTAAATTCCAGCCTACTTCCCCTACTACCAGAACACCACTACTGAAGAATAACTAACGAGTGTTCGATACAAAAGTTTGCATTGCAATGGCTTTAGATGGACTACATGTCATTGCGAGGCCTGTACTGAGCTTGTCGAAGGAAGGCTTTTGCGACGTGGCAATCCTTTGGGGTGTATTAAGCCTGATGTTGATTACCACGCTCGAAAATTCGCTTGTAATCACATTTCTGGGTTCTTTATATCAAATTTTCACGTAAAAATAGTAATGTCCCAATACAAGATGATTTCTAGCAACATCTTCTAAGAAATATACTTACTCTGTCGCTTGGCAATAACAAGGTTCAGCACAAATAGCGCTATAAAAAGCAGAGACAACAACCACACCGCTTCCATAAACGAAGCATCTCCCCTAAGAGGGTATTGAAAATTTCCCTGAAACTCAAAATACTCATGCCCTAAAACCGCAATAAGACTCCTCAAATCATACGGACCTACAATTGGGAAAGACAACATATACAACAAAATAATACCCGCTGGCACCGCCATTTTTTTAAACAAAATTCCTAGAGAAAATCCCAACAACAAAAGCAAACTACTAATAAAAGTAGAAACAAGAATTTTAACAAACAGTGAAGCATGAGAAACAAAAACCACACCCTGCAATAACTCGCCAGTATTAGAAACATTTTTAACTGCATAGTTGTATATAAAAATTCCCACTATACCGGTGGTAATGGCATAAACACACACAACCGCTACAGCAAGCACAATCAAAAAAATCTGTTTTGCCAAGACTGTTGATTGCCAACTTCGTTGAATTGCTCTAATTTTCACAGTTTTATTAGAAAACTCGTACGTAGCAAACCACAAACCTAGTAAAGGAAAAAAGATCGGCCCAAAAAGAAATATCAATTGCTCCAAAGTATTTCGAACATAATACTCACGTGTAAGCACAAACAAACTCCGTCCTGCTTGAATAAAATCATATTTAACTGGATTATCAATTTCCACAAGAACAGAATCATCACTCTGCTTATTTTCCTGTATATGAACCTCATCTTGAAGAGCCTTCTCCACGTCTTCTCCGTTTGCCACATGCTCAGATTTTGTCCGTTCAAAATTGCTCAGGTTTTGTTTGAGCATATCTAAGCTGGTTAAAGCATTACCAACAGCTATGATAGTTAGTAAAGCCAACAGGACATAAATTGCTTTTGAATGAATAAAAAACCGAAAATCAGTCACGAACACCCTTAATAGTTTCTTCATAGATATTCCCTAAATTAATTTTTTGTTCAGCTGCCACAGAATATGAGCTAATAAAACCGTTTTTTAGAATAAAAACCTCATCCACAATATCATTATAAAAATCAAACTGATGTCCGGTGAGAAAAACTACTGAATGCTTTCCCAAATCCTTCAGATAAGATTTCAGATATTTCATACTTTCATAATCTAAACCACTAGAGACCTCATCCATAAATACATATTTTGAATTGTTAAGTAACGCAATAATGATTGAAATTTTCTTTCTTTGTCCATAGGAAAAATTAGAAATTTTTCGTTTCAACTCCTCAGGACTCAGAAAACGTGAAGCGACTGCGGTTATCTCTTCTCTACCTATTTCATCATTGGTGAGAAGCTGAATATTTCTATATCCAGAAAGCCCAGAATATAAAGGTGAATCATCATAGACCGCAGAGATGTTTCCGTACGCAGCATCAATACTTTGACCATCAAAAGAAACATCTCCAGTATAACTCTCCAGCTTTAGAATTGTTTTCAGTAAAGTAGTTTTTCCTACTCCATTTTCACCAATTAAAAACGTTATCTTGTTATTAGGAATCTCCAAAGTAACATCATTTAACACTACTTTCTTACCGTAACTTTTACTAAGTTTTTCTACTTTAATCATTAAAAATACTTTCTAAAAAGTTGTTTCTCAAATCTAGTCAACTAGCAGAACTTGCTTGCCATTTAAAGCAACAAGTTCATATTAGCGAAATTTCTTTGCTAACAACGAGTGCTGTACTGATATTTGATAAAATCTTAATCGCTGTTCGAAAAAGAATAATTGAGCATCCCGCTGCTAAGAAGCTATCTTCTTGAAAACTACTATTCAAACAGTAAAATTACATTGCTTGTCCAGAATAAGATCCATCCTTATTCACTGTAATTCTATAAATCACCGTTCGGTTATAAATATTCATCCCCTGCCACGGTCCCACACCCACAAAATATTTAAAATCATATCGCTTTTGCGTTGATGTATTTGTTACTGTTGAAACACCACTATTACTAACACTGTTGGGATAAATACAACCAGATTGTTGATAAGGGTACGCTGAAGTAATCGCCATACCTGTATAATAAAAGTCAACATTACTCTGCACCCACAACAAAGGACTTCCGATATATTTATATACCCGTTTACCATAAGTAGCAGCATGCATCGGATTAACAGAAATCAACGAAAGCACCAAGACACTCAACACAGAAATAACAAAGGACCTAAAATTTGCTTTTTTCATAAAAATTTATCATCTCTATATGTTAAAGTTATTTCCATTATAGGTGGTAAAAGATATTTGTAAACACTAATTTTAAAAAGTCTAACAAATAGGATCAGAATGAGAAGAAATATTACAGAACCTACACAAAAAGACACTTAACAACATTTTGATAATTCAGACCTTCTACGGACTATAAAAACTCAACACCAATTGCAAACCACCCCTCCACCACCTACTATTAACAATGAGAAAAAACACGACACTAGCAACCAATGCCAAAAACAATACTCACTATTGCTAACAGCTGGAACACCCCACTTTTCATTGCAACAGTGTGTGTTCTATGCTTTCTGATCCCATTCATCCACCCTCTCCTAATTCTCATAGCTGCAATTGCATTAGCTACCTTCGTACTATTTTTAAAAAAACCAATCCTCGGCATTTGGCTCCTCCTACTTTTTGTCCCTCTTGGCCAGTTCGCCCGTCTCCCCATCTCACAACAAGGTGCGCAAGAAATTGCCATAATGGCAACAGACTTACTCATCCCCTTTCTACTACTCACATGGATCATCAGAAAAATACTAGTAAAAGAACCTTTTAATTTTCCCAAAAATAGCGTGATAATTATTGGATTTAGTGCCACCGCAACCATCTCTCTGGCTTTTGCAGCTTTATCCATGCCATTCTCCGATATTCTTTCAGGTGGTTTATACCTCTTTAGATGGTTGGAATTTGCAGCCTTATTCTTCATTTCTTGGGATCTCATCAGAACAGCACAACAGGTTAAATTTCTCACTTGGCTTTTTATCGGAGGCGGAACCGTCATCGCCTTTCTGGGGTTTCTTCAATATCTCATCTTCCCCGACTTCAGCTTCATGGTAGAGTTTGGATGGGACCCACATCTTGAACGCTTAGTATCAACCTTTTTCGACCCCAATTTCACCGGAATGTACCTCGTAATCACCCTCTCGCTCCTTCTGAGCATCTTCTATCAAGCACTCTTAAGAAAACCTCAGCCTGATGAAAAAAAAGTTGTCTGGCATAAATCAAAGAAAAATAAATTTATTACAATAATTCTTCTACTCATGCTTTTTAATGGATTAGCCCTGATTCTCACCTACTCACGAAGTGCTATGCTGGCGTTTTTACTCGTTCTAGTAGTATTTGGTTTCGCCCATGATCGAAAAATACTGATCCTCACTGCTTTTTCTGCTCTAATCGTCCTCTCTTTCTTCCCACGATACCAAGAACGGCTTACAGAAACTTTCGATCCCGACACTTCCGCAAACAAACGGATAGAATCTTGGAGCAACGCCACAACCATTCTTGAAGATACCAACCCATTTATTGGTATTGGTTATAACACCTATCGCTCAGCACAAATTTCCTACGGACTCATCACTGATGAAGAACTCGCCCGCTCCGGCGCCGGCACAGACAGCAGCCTACTCCTCATACTCGTAACAACCGGCATTGGTGGCCTCATCCTCTACCTACTCATCCTGCTCCGCAGCCTCTACTTAGGTCTCCAAACCTACCTAAAAAACAAAAACACCCTCACCGGCATGTTCGGCCTCTCCTTCACCGCAATCCTCATCGGACTCATCGTCCACAGCCAATTCGTCAACAGCCTCCTCTACCCCTTCATCCTCCTCTACTTCTGGATCGCCTTTGGCGTAGTAACAAGATTTTCCAACGAAATAATACCCCCAGAACCCAACTCTTAACTTTTTCTCAATAACCGCCATTCAGGAACCCAGTTCCAGAACGCACCAAAACGCATTCTCCCAACGCGGTACTTCCATGGCACAAACATAACCACCCAAGAACAATCCTCAGCTCCGCAGCTCTCTGGCATTCCGCCTCTCAATGGCCGACACCCCCTCTGCGACGTTTGAGAGGCGAGTCCTTTTTGCTACTTTTTGTGACGACGGACAAAAAGTAGTTAGCGCCAATAACGACTACGTAGAAAACGATGTGCGGCGCCCCCAAACCCTAACAACCAGAAAATAAAACCCCAACCACAACAAAAACATTTGTAAGCATTCCTCCAACACGAATACTCAGCCTACAACAAAACATTTCCAAACAAGCATTCCCCCCGTATCTCCTGTACAATAACCCCCAGAATAACCATAACAAAGTATGCTCCCACCGATAACAACATTCGTAGCCATCGACCTCGAAACAACCGGCCTAGATCCCGCAAAAGATGAAATCATCGAAGTTGGCCTCGTAAAATTTACCAAAGACGAAATCCTAGAAACTTACACCACAACAATAAAACCTACTACCCCCATCCCAAAATTTGTTTCCCTCCTCACCTCCATCCAACCCGAAGAACTCGAACACGCCCCCATCTGGAGCGAACGCCATGCAAAAATCCAGACATTCGTCGAAGGTCTTCCCATCGTCGGACAAAGTGTTCAGTTCGACATCAACTTCCTCAAAAACAATCACATTCGCCTCAACACACTCTCTTTCGACACCTTCATATTTGCCGGTATTCTAGAAAAAAAACTGCCATCCTACAAACTCTCCTACCTCGCCGATTATTACGAAGTGAAGCTGGAAAATTACCATAGAGCCCTTGCCGATGCACAAGCCACCGCCCAAATTTTCCAACACATGCTGAAAAAAATGCACAGCCTCAAACCAGAACTCCTCAGCTATCTCCTTAAAATTGAAGAAAAAACACAATACACATGGCAAGTAGGCAGAGTGTTACCTTCAGGAAACAGCTCCGGAACCTACAAACCATCTCTTGCTATACAAATTAACTTTCCTGTAGAAGAAAAAACAACCACACCCTCATCAATCAAAACAACTAATCAAGAACTGTTTTCGCTGATGTATCAAACCGTAAAAGAACATTCCGAATTGCTCCTAGAAACACAGGATCAGCATGAAGAAACCTACTTACCCCCACTAGTACAAGCATGTGCTGAGCAGGGAAATGACATTGCTCTTATCGCTGGCACAAAACCTCATCCTGGAAAAATTGAATCTATCATCAACAACCTTACAAATAACAGCCCACTCACAGTTCAGGAAATTAAGCCCGCAGAAAGTTACCTCTGCCTCACTCGCTTTGAATACTTTCTCAACCAACCGACGCTCACGCAAAAAGAAGCAAACTTCATCACCAAAATCCTTATCTGGCTACCAACAACCACAACTGGGAATAGAGATGAAATCTCAATCCTCAGTGATGAGAATCTGCTTTGGGAAAATAGTTCCTCGCACGAAGAATTCTGTCATCCTGCGCTCTGCTCTTGTCACAAACGAACG
Source organism: bacterium (assembly GCA_037128935.1). Taxonomy (GTDB): domain Bacteria; phylum Patescibacteriota; class CG2-30-54-11; order JBAXVQ01; family JBAXVQ01; genus JBAXVQ01. The sequence continues at coordinate 10,536 of JBAXVQ010000046.1, forward strand.
GAATTCTCCACTGAAAAACAATACTTGTTTCTCATGCAACACCGGCAACTTCTTTCTCATTATCTACCATCATTTCAGTCGGCAATCATCACCGATGCCACAATGGCACATGATCACTTCCAATCAGCATCGAGCCTCCGCGTTGTGGGAAAAGAAATGCTGGCATTAATTGAAAACCTTGGTGGTTCAGTGCTAAAGAAAAAAAAGGAGGAAAATCAACTAGAATTGTTCTCAGTAGATAGTGAAGAAAATAACCACACAACTGGAACCATAGACCAATTACTCTTCATGTTTCGTAAAGAAAGCATCGGAGATACCCAACTCATCAAAGCTATCACGACAATCCGCGATCAACTCCAACCAGCCTATGACTGTACTAGAGAACTTTGGAAACTAGTAAGCGAATTTTGCTCCTCACTCCCCATCGATGCAGACAACAGAGCACTTATCAACGACTACCTGGAAAATAGTCGCTGGAAAACACTAATGACGTTCTGGAGTACTCAACATTTCAAATGCACCTTAATCCGTGAAAAAATTGCCGCAATTCTCCCCACACTTACCGAAATAGTAGACGGCAGCACACTTCTCGACAAAGTAATCCTTGCCACAGTACGCTTTCAGTTCAGTAAGTTAAAAAAGAAACTCCGCCATCTCACCTTATTTTTCACACCAAATCCTGAAGACAACTGGGTGCGTTGGCTATCCTGGCGAGCAGATCGTGGGCAATACACCCTACAACTTTCACCATACACCCTCGATGAAACTATCATCCACAACCTCACAAACACCAGAAAAAAAATATTTCTTGCCCCAGCACTACAAACAAAAACAACAAATAAATTTATAACCGAACAATTAAATCTAGATCCAGAAACACCGTTCCTTAAAGTAGAAAGCACCCGCACCTGCATCCTAGATTTCCCAAACGTCCTCCCTTCCTCCGGCAACCCAGAGTATCAACAACAACTAGCCCAAGAAATAATCAAACTGCACAAGACTGGCACAAAAACACTCGTTATCTTCGGAACCCAACCTCACTTGGCCAATTGCTATGAACACCTAGCTCCTCTGGCAGAAAAAGCTAAAATCCCAGTCTTTGCTCACAAAATTCCCCATCATCCTCCCAAACTTCTCGAACTTACACAAAGCGAAAATCCAGGCATCTTCGTTGCCCCATTTGCCTTCTTTTGGCTACTCCAAAATCCACTACCAGCACTTGAACACGTCATCTTCATAAAAGTCCCTTTCCAAAACCAAAAAGAACCTCTTATAAAAACATACATGGATACCAGCCCCAACGGCTTTGAACAATACATCCTCCCCCTCACCCTCCTCAAAATCAAAAAAAACTTTCACTACGCAAAACAACTCTTCCCAACAACAACCACACCCCACATCACCCTCCTCGACGAACGCATCCACAAACAAGAATACGGAAAAATCATCATCACCGACCTCCTCACAACCTTCACCAAATAAATATGTAACTCCCCCCCATAACATTTCGCCATTCTAAAGCGCAGCTGCAGAACGCACCAAAACGCATACTCCCGCCGCGGTACTTCAATGGAGCAAACATAACCACCCGAAGAACCAACCTCTGCTCCCCAGCTCTCTGGCATTCCGCCTCTCAATGGCCGACACCCTCCACTGAGACGTTTGAGAGGCGAGTCTTTTTTGCCCACTGAGCCTGTCGAAGGGTGGTCACTGAGCCTGTCGAAGGGTGTGACGACGGACAAAAAGTAGTTAGCGCCAATAAGAACCCAGAAGAAAACGATGTGCGGCGCCCCAACACCCAAGCAAATCGACAATAAAAACCTATCAATGATAAACATTCGTAGGCATTTCTCCTACACGAATCTTCACACTTCAGCTCTACGAAATAAAAGAAGCCATCTACAAGATGGCTCCAGCAATAAGATAATGACCTACACAAAAAACAATCACTCAGCTTTCAAATCTGCCTGCGCACTCATCCCCAATAACAACCCCATCAACACATACGTAGGAATCAAAGGAAAATACGCATAGAGAACATTAGCCACCAACAACACCACTAAACCACACAGCAAACCAACAACCTCCACACTCATCCTCTTTTTCAATGACACCAACGATTCCTTAACCACGTAAAAAACAAGCGCAAGGTTAGCAACAAAACCCAATATACCCGTCTCCGCCAACCACTGCAGATAAATCGAATGTGAATACGCTGTTTTCAACGACGGGTCAATAATTTTAATATAACTCTGCTCAAAAGTCCCCGCCCCCACACCAGTTAGCGGATTCATAAACCACATCTTCAAAGCACCAACAGCAAAACTCATATGCCCCTGAGTTGACTCATCAGCAAACCTCAACGTCTGAAAAAATCGAAAAACAAAAAAACAAAAAGGAATCAGCAAAAGACCCCCAACTGGCACCAAAATCTTCTTGGAAATATGCAACTTTCCAAAATCCTGTCGACGGAAATAAAACAAACAACCGAGCGCAACAATAAACCCCACCCAAGCACTCCTTGAAAGCATCATACTAAACGCAACAAAATGCAGAACAAAGAGCACTACAGGCTGCACTCTAGAAACATCTTTTTTAATAAACAAATTAATCAATAGCACCATACTGACCGCAAGAAAACCTGCCGCTGCATTAGTATCGATAAACGTTGAACTTGGCCGTATAAAAAGCAAAGACCCAATTGGAAATGTAAAATGATCAGCTGGAAGCGCTTTCGAAACAAACCCCATCTGCGTCAGCAACCATTCGGGAAAGAGAACAGGAGAAATACCAAATTTATACACGACAAACTGATAAATTGCCGCTAACGCAACTAGAGAGCTTCCCCATAACCAAGAAGCAATCATCTTCTTGGAAAACGAGGATTTTCTCGAAGCATGCATAACAGAAATAAGAATAATAAATTTCAAACACTGAAACACCACAACATTCAACACTTTCGAAGGAAATGCAGTAGCAAAAAGAGAAAAAATCTGGGAAAGAAGAACTATCAGCAGAATCGTCACAATTGGCTTTGGTAATATAAATAGCTGGTGTAATACTTTTCTTCTTACAGCAACAACTACAACCCATAAAAGATATACTGGTAAAACAATAAGAGAGGCATTCAGAGAAAACCACAAGGGGATAGTAAAACGCTCCCAAAAACTAACAAAAATCAGTACAAGTAAAAGTGGATTATAAAACAAAGTTTCCATAGGATAGACTTGATTTTTTTAAAGAAGTATGCTAATATCTCTAGATATTGTTTTATCACTCTATATCATTGGTGAAGATACAGGAATAGCATGGAACCATCAACTCAACAATCAGCACTCTGGGGAAGTCCTCAACCAAGCTATGTTCCGCTGTATGGTGAGCAAAATATACCGACACAACAGTATTCTTCCAACTACAGTATACAGCAATCGCAACAAAGTCCTCTTGTAGAACAATTCGGACCAATACAACACGATTCTTTCTGGGAAAGAATCCGCTACCCACTAGCATGGGGCATCAATTTCTTACTTAGTCTCGTGGTGACCGTCATATTAGCACTCCTACTCCTTTACTGGCCTATGGTCTTTAAAGAAGTGCACTTTTGGTGGAAAACCAATTACCAACCAGCAACCGAACAAAACCAGCAAACTGTAATTAATGCTATCTATCCCGACCAAATTTCCGGCACAGGAAAAAGCAGCGACAAACTGGCTCAAGCTGAGCCGAACATACCAATAATTCCCCCTGACAATCGCATTGTAATAAGCAAAATTGAAGTGAATGCTCCCATTATTCAGGTTACAGATAAAAGCGAGCAAGGCGTCCTCAAAACCATCGAAAGCGGCGTAGGGTGGTATCCAGATACTGGAAAAATAGGATCAAAAGGAAATACAGTACTTACTGGGCATAGCTCCTATTTCTGGTGGAAACCAGGTGAATATAAATTTATCTTTTCCAATCTCTACAAACTTCCCGTTGGAGATACCATTACAGTCTACTCGGGTGGGAAAAAATATGACTATACAATCTATAATTCAAAGGTTGTTGAACCCACAACAAGCGAAGCAGAATGGATATTTGATCAACAATCCCATCAGAATGAATCTATAGTAACTCTCATTACCTGCCATCCTCCCGGCACAGCGCTAAAACGCCTCATCCTTCAAGCTAGACTAACAACCCCAATTTCCACTCAAAATTCAACCAAAGACAATACTAATACCACCACTACCGATAC
>JBAXVQ010000047.1:0-14503 GCA_037128935.1 bacterium
ATCCCCCACGCCACCACCGCCCCAATAGTATCTGCCGCCAAATCCAAACAAGTATTCATATACCCGCCCACACCATTATTTGGCACCACTAACGTCACTGCGAACTCCACCAACTCATTCACCGCTCCAACGCCCAACCCAGCCATAATAAGCAAAATAGCAAATGAAATAGTCCGTTCAGCACCCGGTTTAAGCAGGGGCTTAAAAAGATGAGCCATCATTAGGGTCGCAGCCCCAAAACCCACGATATGCACAAACTGATCATAGCGAAATATATCGTCGTCAGAGGAATAAGAATGATGGTATAAAGCAACTTCCCCCCAAAATAAAACATCCCACCAGAAAGGTGTAAAAACACCCACAAAGTAAGGCCCCAAAGCAAAAAAAGTGGATAGCGCAATTTCCGGTTAGTAAAAACCAGAAGCAACCCAAAACTGAGAATTACCACGATATAAAAGAAGAACTCCATATTACTTTTCAACAGAGCTGTGGCAGAGAAAAGGAGCAGAACAAGGATGTTAACAAGCAGGATAGGGTAATGCTTTCTTTCGAGAAGTGGTATAAAGCCTCCAGTTGGTTTGATTCAAGTCTAACTCATTTATCAGATTCGATGGAAAATCTGCGGTGTTGCACTACTCTACAGCTTAAAAATTGTCCAATTTGCGCATCTTTAAGCATGGATTTATCATATGAGCAATGCTCTGTAGATAGAATCACAATAAAAAAGCGATTATTACCTCGTCTTTTCCGCAACCCCAAAATGGTAAATAGCAACTATGCCTAAAAAGAAATTTTTTCCAAAAATTATGAAACTACTGATTGTTAGTATTCTTGTCGTTCTCATCCTGCTTGTTTTGCGAAGGATAAAAAAAGCCAATGGAGGCCGAGGTCTTTTCTCTAACCGTCAAAAGACACCGACAACTCAGGAAAGTCCAATCAACGATTCTCAACCAACTCAAACTATCTCCGACAAGATTTCAGACGAAGTAACAAACATTACAACATTTGTACAACTCGGTGGAAATGTAGATTGGAATCCCGTCGACGCAAACATCCTTGCCTACGACGTACCTGATGCGAACAACTGGACGAAAACTTGGATTGCCAATCTGGCAACCGGAGAAAAAAAATGTATTACCTGTGACTCAACCGCTCCAACGTCACTCCACATTGGAAATCCTGCCTGGCACCCATCCCAGAAATGGTTGGTTGTGCAAGGTGTGGAAAAAAGCTTTTACGATCGCTTCCCCTCCAAAGACGAGGCTTATAAAGCGAGAATAATGGATGTTGGAGTAGGCATTGGAAATGAACTTTGGGCAACAACACCTGACGGATCAAGATTTATTAAACTCACCGATGTATTTGCTGAAAAAGGATATAAAGGTGGTGTTTTGCACCCACACTTCACCCACAATGGCTCAACATTGGCATGGACACAGCGAAATGGCACAACCTCAGACGTGTCCGGTGAGGACTGGTCAATCAAGTTTGCCGACTTCATCTGGGATGGCAATCCGGATACAAATCCTCATCTAGGTACTATTCGCACCTATCAGCTTCCAGTCAGCTCGAAAGGACTCTACGAAATACATTCTTTCAGTAAAGATGGTTCGTTTGCCATTTTCACCTCAAACGCAGAAAGTGCCACCAAACACGGCTATGATATCTACAAGCTCGATATGACAACGATGCAAAGCACGAATCTAACGCAATCTCCTCGAGAATGGGACGAACATGCCCACCTTTCTCCTGATGAAAGCACAATCGCCTGGATCTCTTCGATGGGCGCTGGCTCCTCAGCCCAGACACTCAAAACAGAGATCTGGTTTATGAACACCGACGGCACCAACAAACGCAGGGTCACCGGATTCAACGATCCATCTTCGACAACCTTTGCCAACGATCCCTTTGGCACAATCCCTGCCGATCTTTCTTGGTTACCTGACGGAAAGAAACTCGCTGCCTACGTCATCATCAACAAATCTGCCCAAACAGGTTTCTCAATGCCTGGGCGTATTGTGATTCTGGATATTAAAAAAAAGGAATGATGAAAAAATTGTAGTGGCAAAAGAATTAAGTCGTTTAATAATTCAGTGCCTCAGTAAACAATTTTCTTCAATCTTCATCTATTTCCTCACCCCTTCCACTTCCCATCACCATCCTCACTCTCCCTCACCCGAAACTCTGTAATTTTTTTCACCAGTTCCTGCGGAAGTGGTTTGTCCAAAGGAAATTGGATTGACCCTTTTGCATGGGTGTAGCCGAAAAGTTCTTTCTCAAACGCTGCCACCCCACTTGCAGTTGGATAAAACCCGATATGCCTTTTGAACGCAGCAAACATCACTAGAATTCTCTGATCAGAAAATGCCGGCATGCTCCATTTTATACCTTCGGTTGCTTTCGGTGCTGCAGTGCGAATGCACTCCCGCATCTGCTGCAGCTTTTCTCGAGCTTCCACAGGTGCTTGTGCAATGTACTGGTCGATTGTTTCGGGTTTCTTGATTCCTGATGGCATAGGATTATTTCCCCTCAGCAGCACGTTCCAGTGCCGCGATATCAAATTTTTTCATTGCAAGAAATGCTTTGGTTACCCGCGCTGCCCGTTCCGGATCATTGCCACTCATTATCGTTTCCATAGCCGTAGGAACCACCTGCCACGAAACCCCAAACTTGTCTTTCAACCAACCACACTGCTCCGCCTCTGGCACAGCAGAAAGCTTTTCCCAATAATAATCAATTTCCTCCTGCGTGTCACACATAATCATGAAAGAAATTGCCTCGTTGAAGGTGAAATTATGATCATGAGCACTATCCATCACAGCAAACTCTTTTCCCTCCAAGGAAAAAGAGGCATACTTCACCGTCCCTTCCTTGTCTGGCTGCTCTCCTTTGTCGTAATACATCGCAATATTTTTCTTTGAGTTTGGAAACATAGACGTCCAGAACGTAATCGCTTCCTCCGCCTTCCCACAGTTACTACCAACAAACAACAGCATCGGTGTAATCGTCGTTTTTGCACCCGAATCTTTCTCATACATAATCTGCCAAGAAAGCCCATACTGATCCTCACACCACCCATACCGTTCACTAAAAGGATACGCCCCAAGCTCCATCAGCACCTTTCCACCCTGAGACAGCTTTTTCCAAAGCGCATCCACCTCATCTTTTGTTGGACAGTGGACTTGCAAAGAAATCGACGGGTTAAACGTAAATATGGGACCAGCACCAATCGACTGAAAACTCTGCCCCAATAAAGAAAAAACCACGATGTCCGCTGACCCTGAAGGGGTATCGTGGATGGTGGTGACGTTGATGATTTTCGAATCCTTACCAAAAGCAGACACATAAAACTCAGCCGCTGCCTTGGCTTCTTTGTCGTACCAAAGATGTGGTGCTATTTTTTGAAACGCTGTCATAAGATTTTCCATTCCTACAGTTCATTCGGCTGAAGAAGACTGACGCGGTTTCCTTCAGTATCACGAATGGAAACGAATATTCCAACTCCTGGGATATTTTCTGGCTTATTCAGAATCTGACCCCCAGCCTCTTTTACTTTCACTATCGCTTCCTCAACATCCGAGACAGAGATCACCACGGACGGATACATGTCCGGATACTCTGGTACCTTCTTGAAAAAACCTCCATTTATTGTCCCAGGTGTTTTCACCATGCGGTTCTCATCAGTTTCCGCTGTCGCTGCGGTCACATAGTTTCCCATATCCTCACCAAGTGTATTTAGCTCCCAACCAAAAGCTTGGGAGTAGAATTTCGACAACCGTTCGCTGTCTTCATAGGGCATTTCAAAATGTACAACTGGATTTTTACTCATGTGAGACTCCTTGGGTGTGTGAGTAAATTGTACAGTATATAAGTGCTGAATTGTAAAATTTTTTACAATTCAGCACCTGGTAACGTATGAAATCAGGGAAACGGCGATTATGATGAATAGAAAAAGATAGTAAAATGGTTTGAAATCACCCCTTCACCTCCACCCCAAAACTCTCCAACAACGACAACGCCTCCGGCAGTGAAAACTTCGCTTTTTTCGCCCTGTTCTCACGTAAATCGATCTGATAGTTCTTCGCTCCGCTAAAATCAGCCTTTGTCAGATTGGTTTTATGGAAAACGCTCCCCGCAAAATCTGTTCCCGTAAAATTTCCACCCTCCAAATCCGTCTCCACAAAATCCACCTCTCGCGCTTCACACTTCACCATCCGCAACTTCGCCAGTCGCAATGCCCGAAAACTCGAATAATTCACTTGACACTCCTCAAACGCAATCGCATCTACATTCCTCGCCCTCGTCCAATCAAACCCAATCACCTTGCTATCCTTAAATTGCACATCCACAAAACTGCTGTGCATCGGAATTATGGCACTCAACATGCACCCCTTAAACGTACAGTTGATAAACCGGCACTTTTCAAATCGGCACCCCATAAAACTACACCCATCAAACGTACAATCCTCAAACTCCTTATCCAAAATCGTGGCTTGGGAAAGGCGAGAGAAGGATTTTTTGAAATAGGTATCTTCGGTGAAGGGCATTGTAGAATCCTTTTGTGTCGGGTGGTTTTTGTATGGGTAAGTATAGGGAAGGGAAGGGTAAATGTCATCTCATCTGAGTTGGGGCTTTTATCAAGGACGCTAGCACATGCCCACACGCTCAGGGCAATCTGCAGAACAGTAAGCAGAACTTTTATGTAGAGATGGAGAAGATTCACTAAAGGGTTTTTGGGGAGGCGGAAGTAGCAATTCATAATGAGATAAAGTAGTTCTCAGTACCTGTTGAAGACTCAGTAGGGATGATGCTCGAGCACTGCGCAAGCCAAGTACTGTAGGGTATTCAATGGATATAAGCGCTGCTAGTGATTCATCAACGTGACGTAGTAAACTCCTTGCTCCTTCAATGCCTCCTATTTGCTCAGTAGCAACATCAAGGATGTAAGGATTATTGTTTAGAGTAGGGAGAATAGGATCTTTATTTACGTAGTTTACAACAGCATGTTTCGCATCATCTGCACTATATCGCATCATGAAATCCCCACCATACTTTTTATAAATATCCGGATCTCTTAGAAGACTTTCATGCAAAATTGGATTGTGAGTCACTACTAGTACTGCGGTTGTTCCATGACGCAAGAATTCTTTTAACCTCACCTGCATGTTGCTGGCACTATCTTCATCAAGATTACCATCAGGCTCATCCAATATTAGTAATTTAGGTCCCGACATCAACGGCAGCAGCACTTCAACACGACGCCTCTCGCCCAACGATAAGATATCAGAACGAAGAGCTAACTTTGGATGAGAAAAATCAGGAATAAATTCTTGAATAAATGCTGTTATAGCGCAGGTAGCCATGCTAGGGGATGTTGATGTTTCGAAAAGAAAAGAAGCTCGTAAACTGTTGACGAAAGACTGCTTTTCTCCGTTAGTTGAGTCTCTAGCCAGTCGTTGCAATCCTTCTTTCATTGCATCTACTGCTGTTGAGTCTAATGAGCTTTCCTTTGCAACGGTAAGAATTTTTTCGTGGTTTCTTTCGACAAAATCAAAAAAATAGCTACAATCGCCGTTATCAAATTTTTTGAGCATTATCTCACCAAGTTTAAATTTTGTATTCAGAGGTTGCATTACTGCTACCTCAGATCCATACCTTGCAAGTAGAGTTTTTACCGTAGTGCTTTTCCCTATTCCACTAGGACCGAAAAGGAAAGTAAGAGAGCCTGGACGAATTAGTTGCTCTGGGAAGGCTACGGTATCAATGCTGCCGTCTCGAGGTACTTGAATAGATCCGATCATCATTCCTTCACGGGGATAGGGAAGAATGGCAGGAGTATGATTTTTTTCTTCAAGCTCGTCGAGTGCTGAACTAATATCACGAAGTTCACTGGCCGCAGCACTTGCTGAATTTTTGGCATTCAACTCTGCTTCAACGACGTTTGAAAGCGACCCCATTAGTTGCGTTATTGCATATACTGAAGGGGTTCCTGGAATAGTAGTAAAAAAAGCAAAAAGTTTTGATAATCCTACAGCCAACATGGGAAAAAACATTTGTATTGTTGATCTGTTACTATTTAATGTCTCTAGAGTGTTGGTAAGATCTTCTGCAGTGCCTTTCGCATCAGTATATGCATTTTCAATGTCTGTATCAGAACCAAACGTTAGTGCTCTATCTAGTCTTTTCATTCTCGTAAGAAAATCAATATTTCCATTCGTAAATGCTTCGCGTGTTTTCCCCTTAATTTTCTTGTAAAAGTAACCCATAAAAGGAGCAGTAGAAACTAGCGAAGCAGTTAAAAGTGGTTGTTTCCACGCAGATCCAAGTATTGCTACCTGAGTAGCTAAGGCCTCAAGCTCTCGTTGTAGTAAAACATCAGAATTATTAGCATGATTAAGCAAAGTCATACAGGACTTATCAGGAGAGCTGGCTGGGTGAAGACCATTGTCTTCGTAAGTGTTGTCTAAAATACGAGCCATTACTAGTGCATATCGACGGATATTGTTAATGTGATTTACCCTTTTTGCTTCAAATTTTGAAGATGAAAAACTGCTTGCAGTACTTAATGCCCAATCCAAAAACGATACGCCAGAAAACATCCCTATGTTTCTAATTGCTTTGTGGAGCAACAAACGGGGGAGCACTTGACTGCATTCTTCTGCCGACTTCTGTATGCAATCTAGCTGATCCTTATATAGGGCTTGTCTAGTTGAGTTATTATCAAGTAGAATCAAACGTTCGTGTACAGCTTTGGGTAGAAACATTTCAGTCAAATTCCATAACACCATCTGTTTGAACGGTGGTAACGGTTCATTCTGGTGTCCGTCTCTCCACCTTTGGCACACCCCTATGTTCATTTTTGCTTTTTCAGGAAGGGCATCAAGCGCCCGATACAAACGTTCAGGATCTTTCCAAGCTTTAACGCGTTCACTAATGGTTCTTCGCTCTCTAATAGGATCCGGAGGAAGTCCATGGGGAAATTCACTTCGACAATAGCTTTTGGGAAGACTGCTCAATCCACCTCTAGGTGTGTGGGGCATACTTAAATGATTGTGGAGTCTGTAGTCCATGTTTTTTTACATTCGATAATTACAATAAAATGTCATAATTATTAGAACTATTATTAATAATAAAGTGAAATTTTATATGAGGAATAGTTTTAAGTCAATTGATAAATTGTTAATTATTTAGTTGAGTATGAAAGATTTTTCACAACCTTTTTGTTGTAAGGAGATTTTTTTTGGGGGGGGGAATGTACTACAAGCAAACCAGCAACCTCTTCCTTGACGCTATCCCCAGATAAAACCTAGAATAAACACAATTTAAAGAGGCGAGGCACTAGCAACGCAGTTTGTGAATGTCAAAAACAACAAATTCCATTCTTATTGCAGTTATCGGTGGATTATCACTAGTCGTCGTCGGAGCAATGGCTTTCGGTGGTCTTTACCTCACGTTTTATGTCAATAACGCACTCTGTTTGAAATTAGGCATGAACTCAAATTTCGCAAAAGATTGTAGTTCCCTCTATTTTTATACAACAAATTGGTCATTAGGGATTCCAGTTAAAAGCTATGAGGAAATTAAGGAAGCCGATTTTGCCACATTTAAGGTTGTTCAAAACCTTTACGCCAAGGACAAAAATGTGGTCTTCTATGAAGCGGCGAAACTCTCAGGCGCAAATCCAGCCACCTTTGCTGTAATAAATCGCTTGTACGCCAAAGATGATGACCAAATTTTTTATGAAGACAAAGAGGTATCTGGAGCGGACGTTGAGAGTTTTTCCATCCTGCAACCAGAGAGCCAAAGTCAATTCAAGTGGCACGAGAGCATAGCTGTAGATAAACATAGTGTTTATTTACTTGGAAAAAAGCAAGAACAAGTCGACAGAGATTCTTTTCATGAGTTGGTTGCAGTTCCTGAATTTTTTTACGACCGTGAAGGGCTGCTGCTCTATTTCGGCGATAGAGGTTTTGTGAGAGTACAGGGGGCGGATGTAGATTCATGGAGAAATGTAGACGGACCTTTCTACAGCGACAAAAATGCAATATGGCTCAGGGATCATGACTATGTTAAAGTCCTTGAAAATATTGATCGCGCAACGTTTGAGGTACTAAAGCCAGAAATAGAGCAGCAAGAAAAAATATTTACGCCCTACTTAAAAGACAAAAATCATATATACCTCTTCCGATACGACAAAGTAGGGATTCTGTAAGGAGCAGATGTGCAGAGTTTTCGATACCTGGAAGCATACTATGCCAAAGATGCAACGCATGTCTGGTTTTTCGGTGATAATTTACCAGTTGATAATCCAGCAGAATTTAAAAAATACGACAATCTAAGAAAAAAATATTCCGAAAATGATCTTTCTACGTTCCCGATTTGGAGTGATGGAAAGTACTTCTACAGCGATGGAATGTCTGAGGAAAAGAGCACGATTGTGGACGTAACTGAGAAGCAGTAAGAAGAATAGGTGGATGATCAATGCGTACACTTTGCTAGTTGATTAACAGCTGCACCCTGAATAAAGACTTGTAAAGTTTTCCTAACCCCGGCGGTTCACTCCCCTCCACATTGTCTTCTCGATAGCATCTTTACTATAATAATAGCGATTTGAAGGACTACCCGATGCCGGAAATAAGCAGATTCTTTGGTATTATCATTGCGATGTATTACGACGACCATAATCCTCCACATTTCCACGCCAGATATGGTGAAGAAAAGGTTTCAATTTCCATCGAAAGTCTAACTATTGTAGCCGGTAAAGTGCCACCAAGAGTTTTAGGACTTGTAATGGAGTGGGCAGCTCAGCATAAAGAAGAATTGGAAGAAGACTGGAACCTTGCTCTGCACAACAAACCCCTCAAGAGCATAGATCCATTAGCATAAAGAAAGGAAGCACTATGCTTCTCGACATTGTCCAAGTCCAATACATCAAAAACTACGAACTAGAGATTAGGTTTGAAAACGGCGAACACGGAGTCGTAGACCTTTACGAATACTGCCAAAAAGGCGGCATATTTGAAAAACTTTCTGATAAACAGTATTTTCAACAGGTATACGTTAATCACGATCTTGGGACAATCTGCTGGCCGGATGGTGTAGATATCGCACCAGAAACGCTCTACACAATGATGAAGCAAGCTTCGACAGTACTAACAAAATGAAGTGACTACACTACGTGTCACCAATAAACCACACACACTACAAGGAGTTTCCCCATATGAAAGCAAAAGATTTTCTCAGCAGCCAAACCAGCCTCTCCGCAGGCAAACGTGCCCGCCTCGTCCGTATGCTCTACGAATACGGACCTGGAAATGGCACATTGCTCCTACTCCCACTCGATCAGGGACTAGAACATGGCCCTCTCAATTTCCTCGATAACCCAGCTGCTGCCGACACCAATTTTCAATTCAAACTCGCCATCGAAGGCAACTACTCCGGTATCGCCGTTCACGTTGGACTTGCAGAGAAATATTTCCCTCAATACGCCGGTCGCATCCCACTTGTTCTCAAAATCAACGGCAAAACCAATGTCCCTTCTGATAAAAAAGCTCTTTCACCACTCACCGCCACCGTCGCTGACGCCGTTCGTCTCGGTGCTGACGCCATCGGTTACACTCTCTATGTTGGAAGCCCAAAACAAGCACAAGATTTTTCTCAATACCTCGAAGTCCGTCGTGAAGCCGAAAAATACGGCATGCCAATCATCATGTGGGCATACCCACGCGGTGAAGCCATCGATGAAAAAGGTGGTCGTGACTCAATTTACGCAGTTGACTACGCCGCCCGCGTCGCCGAAGAACTCGGTGCCGACATTGTGAAAATTAACGTACCAAAAGCCGCCAAACCCGGTATGCCAGAATCCTACGTCCGCTTCGCCGAAGGCAAGACTGAGCAACAACTCACCGACAAAGTCGTCGCCTCAGCCGGACGCACCCTCGTCCTCTTCTCCGGTGGCAGCAAAGTCTCCGATGAAGATCTCCTCACCAAAGTAGAAAGCTGCATGCAAGCCGGTGCCACCGGACTCATCTTCGGTCGCAACATGTGGCAGCGCCCCTACGACCAAGCACTCGCCATCTCGAAAAAAGTCCATGAAGTCATGGCACGATACGGTAGCTAGAAATTTTCTAATTGTGTCATCCTGAAGCATTTGTGAAGGATCTCTTCGTGGCGTTTGGGAAGCATGAACCCGCCGATAAACGAAGTGATCCTTCGACTTCGAAGACTTCGCTCAGGATGACACTTTTAAGTTTGCAGAGGACAGATGGGGAAAGGAAAGTAACTGTATAAGCTTCTTTTTCTCATCTGGAATTTTAACAAAAAAGAAAGAAATACACCCTGTCGTTTGTCTTACAGCTATACAACAAAGAAAGGAAAAAAAGCATGAAGCCATCAAAAAAAGCACTCACATTCTTCTTCATACTTGCCCTCCCACTCGCACTCTTCGCCGCAGCTCCAGATGCCACTCCTACAACCGCGAAAAAAGCCGATGATTCCTGGAACCTAAAAATCCAGTTTCCCAACATCAAAGCTGGGGAAAGTGTGAATCTGGCTCAGAACGAAACCATCGAAAAAGACTTCATCGCCGCCGGTCAAACCATCACCATCGATGGAACGGTGAAAGGTGACGTCTACGCCGCCGGCCAAACCATTATTGTCAACGGAACAGTCATGGGCGATCTCATCGCCGCTGGTCAGACCATCATCGTAAAAGGCAAAGTCGGCGAAGACGCTCGCCTTGCCGCCTCCGAAATTCAAATTACCGGAGAAATTGTTCGTGACGCCGCTTTGGCCGCCGCCACTATCACACAAACTGGTTCTATCGGCGGTGACGCCTTTGTTGCCGGCTCATCGTTTACCCAGAATGGTCCAATAAAAGGCAACGCTGTTATCACTGGTGATAAAGTTGCCCTTTCCAACACGATCGAAGGAAAAACCGATGTCCGCGCTGCTCAGATCACCATCGCCAGCTCAGCTGTGTTCAAAGATACGCTCTACTACAGCACACAACAAACACCCACGATAGCAACAGGCGCCAGCATCGCAAGCCAAGAACAAATCCCTTGGCCAGAGAAAAATAGCAAAGAAACAGAAGATGTCCGACAGGTAGCCGAGAAAGCCAAAGGCGGAATTTTCACATTTCTGCTTGTGTTAAGAATCCTTGGTTTCCTCGGATCGCTCCTCGTCGGTGTCGTGCTGATCGCACTCTTTAAAAAGCAAATCCTTGCCGCTGTCCCCAAAACGGTTGGGGAAGGGTTTATCGATCTTGGTATCGGTGCTGTAGTATTTGCCGCACCACCAATTCTATTCCTCATCCTATTATTCACGGTTATCGGCATTCCCTTGCTGATTATTGCAGGCCTACTCTGGTTACTCCTCGTCATTCTCGCAGGAACCGCCGCCTCAATCATACTCGGTACCAAAATAGTGCAAGCCGTCTTCAAAAAAGACAACCTTTATTTCGGACTACTCACTGGCGCAGTGATTCTTCTCATTCTCAAAAGCATCCCCGTCATCGGCGGATTCTGTTCTCTCGCCGTACTCTTCTACGGAATCGGCGCAATCATAAAAATCGATTACAGAATCTTCAAGAGAATAAACGAATAGATGGTATTTAGAAGAGTCGAAGGATCTTTTTCAAGCACCGTTGGGGTAACTGAAACCCCAGCCTGCTACAAAGAGATCCTTCGCAAAAGCCTCAGGATGACACAAGGAAGAGTTTAGTTTTTTGCATTTTTCTAGTTCAACTTTGTTACCGTTGTGAAGAAATACCGCCAAAGCTTGATAAGTACGCTTCTGACGTGGTATCCTAACTTTTGTTTACAGGCGCACGCCTGTTCAAAGCACATTTTGTAACAACAAGGATACCAGCAAGCCATGATCAACTTCTCCGACCTGTTCGACGTCTATCGTCTTTTTCAATACTCACCACCTGCCCAAACCCAATTTTTTAAACCTCTCCTCATTGCTTTTTTTGTACTCTTTGTCCTTGCGATGGCTTTCCGTTTGTTTGTCATCCCTAGGGTTGCACGCACCTACGTAAAACGTTTCTACAACAGTATTTTCCTAGACCTCTTTCTCACCTCACTCATTGGTGTTGTCCTCGTGTTTGTACGCAAAGCAGGCTACAGCTTCTTTTCCGCCCGCATTTTCCTTTTCCTTCTAGTTTTCCATCTTGCAGGTAAGATCGCATACTACGTATTCTACCAACGCCACTACATCCCAGCCTTCGAAAGCCAGTTCAACGCCGAGCAGAAGCGCACACAGTACCTTCCAAAAGCGAAGAAGAAAAAGAAGAAGCGGTAGTTTGTAGCATCGTTACAACTACTCAAGCATACTCACTTCCTCCATTTCTCTAATTACTTTCCAAAAAAGCTTAGTTATTTCTTCATTCCTCTTATCTAATTTGACATCACACTCTCATTTGCATATCATGTGCTCTTTATTGGTGAGAACTGATTATGGACAAAAAAGGTAGTGTATTGGATGGTGATCATTTAGTAAGTCGCTCTTTAAGCGCATTTAGAGGGATAGCAGAATATATCGAGGCCAGAGACAATCTTCAACTTGCACAGGTGAATGGAATAAGATTCAGAACTATTGAAGCAGATTTTCAGACAATTAATGGGCAACTCAGACGAAATAGGCCAAGAATACAACGCTTTTTTCCTGCTGTAACTGAACAACATGCTCACCTTGGACTTGCTCTTGAGATTGGCAAGAGAGAAAGAGATGGTGAAGTTCCCATTATAAGAAACGCGCTTGTAGAGTTGGCAGTAAAAAGTGCTACCCAGAGCAGAGAATCGATTGTCAGTGAGTTGAATACACTGGTCGTTGCTATGGCAAATAGTTGCGGTTTAGTCGCGATGAGTGGTCCGGAGCAGAAAGACACAACCACGGTGCAAAAGCGATGGCGTCAATTCTACGACCTAATACAAGACAGTGTACATCAAATACAGAAAAACGATGACGGTAGAGCATCCTTTTTTCAAGCTCATCAACTCTTCTTTGACGAGATGAGTATTGCTTTCTACGGCTTACTGCTTCCAACTCAGAGTCTTATTGAAACAGCACAGCAACCATCTTCTCGGTCTGCACAGTATCAAAGAGGTCGTGAATGGTGTGCGCTCCTCTGCAATCCCACAAGATTTCTAGCTGAATTGGAACTAGCAAATTATGCCTCTGCAGATCCTGTCATGCAGGAGGCTGCTGACAGACGCAGCTTCTACCTTGCTTCAGTCATAGAATCAGCGCATCGACTACCAAATCAAGATAGGAAATCCCTTATCAGGGTATTAGATGATAGATATCTCATCACTAATTCTTTGAGAACTCATTTTCTTCACGAATTAGCTGCGATAGCTGATGATTTTGCTAGAGCTGCAGGAGTTGGGAAAGCAGAAGGAAGAGATTTAGAGGCTCTTCAACGAGAACAATTGCTCCAGAATTTACCCCTTGGAGAATTCATCCTTGATGACCCTGCCCAAACTGGAAGACAACTATCTTTAAAAATTGTTAAGAAAACAGGCACTACCAAAGCAACAATTAACTATGTAGGAAATAAACAAAAAGTCCCAGCCGCAACTGAGGACTGGGCGTTGAAAACGCTTGCTCAGGTTTTTGATACGGTGTACGAAACCACACAAACAAAAGATGTTGCCAACTTGATTCTTGATTTGAGTATAGGGCGCGAGTTTTTTTTACAGCATCTTTCACAAGTACGATACGCCACCGCAAAAGCTGACCATCAAGGAACAATGAAAATCAATCGGATTCGTTGGGAGCCAGAGGGAGAAACAAAGATCGATTTCACCTATTCCGAAGGAGAGGGGAACTATTCAGCCGGAGGATGTAAAGCTCGGTTGGGTTTAATGAAAAATTCTCCGATCGTTATCTTTGACTTCTCAGGAACTACCAATGGGGTAAAAATCAGCCAAGTTGAGCGTATTTATAAAGCTGTATTTTATTGCCTTGGAACCGCAGCACTAGCGGCATTTAAGCACGAAGATGAAATGGAAAAATTAGAAACACAACGAAAAATCGAAATACAAGGCGAGCTTCTAGCCCTACGAACACAAATCCCCCCTGGATCATACAAAACAAATGCTCTTGCATTGAACGTAATGCGAACTGCTGATTTACCCTACTTTTACCAACATCAGGACAGTCTCCCAGGCCTTGAGCTGGGCGTGGCTGCTGTTCGGCAACTAGTAACTGATTTGAAACAGATAGTGATAGCTGCCCATCCAGGTTTTATTGCTATTAGAAATGCTCTTGGCACCATTCCAGATGGCGATCGAGAGGCATTATTTCAACAAAGACAATGCCGCAATGGCGCAACAGTACACTATTATCCAGTAGGAGTAAGAGAGTCTCAAGCAAATACCCCACCCTTAACAATTTTTGAAGTTCTTTACACTGCAGAGAAACAACGCTATCAAACAATAATCACTGCAGCTATTTCCGATCATGAACTGCAATTTGGTATGACTTCCCCTACTAG
>JBAXVQ010000048.1:0-14192 GCA_037128935.1 bacterium
CAAAAAATACATCAAACACCATCAAGCAACAACTTATTAAAACTATAAATTATTTTTCTATTGACATTTTTCGATAAAATGCTATGATTTCTCTTTTTTGAAATTATGGCTAGACCATCACTTGAAGAATTAAAACAACGAGATGTAGCTCTGCTTGTGTGCGGAAAATTACTTCGCAAAGAGCAGGAAACTGGACGTTATTTTCTAACTATTAAACTAGCTGAATTTTATGACCTAAAAAGGAGACCTTTCGTTCAGTTACTTAAATCAATCTTTGATCCTGAAGAACTTGCAGAGCGTGAACGATACTTCCAAAGTAGAAATGCTTCTATCGGCTGCAGAGCTAATGTGGAGCAACTTACGCCAGAAAAAAGAAGAGAAATTTCTGCACGTGCCGTACAAACAAGAGCCTCGCAAACGCCAGAAGAATTATTTTTGATGGCTCAAAAGGGTGGTAAAGCTAGTGCTGAACAAACTTCTGCTGAATTTAAGACTGAACGAGGAAAAAGAGGAGGTAGGGCTGCAAGAAAAAAACTTGAGGAAAATAGGCTACGGTCTAGAGTTTGCAACAACGGAAATTATTTTGACTCATATGCAGAAGCTGCTGTGGCAGCACTGTTAAGCACGTATATATTTGGCTTTAAGCTTGCTCGTGGGGAAACTTTCCAAGTTCCTTTGGGTGATGGCAAAACTGCTGATTTTTTCGTGAATGGCTTGTATATTGAGTTTCACCCTCCACGGCTTTTTTTTCATCCTACTATGGGGGGAGATTTTGCAAACCAGCAAGAATATGATGAATTTAGAAGAATTCAGAATACTCTTTCCGCTGAAGATCGGAATGCATTTACTCAGAATACTAGGGTGAGTCTTACCGAGCGATATCGTTATAAACGTCAGCAATTCTTACCGATGGGAGCAGAGTTGATTGTCGCAACTTCACAAGATGATATTTATAATTTGGTCATTAAACGCTTTGGTGTTGTTGATATTGACGAGAAATCGTTTGCAGCTAGTTATCGCGCTACATTAAACAAAGTAAAGAAACAAGCACAGCAATTACGCAACACTCGTCAGACGCAACACCGTATACCTTCAAAATCCTATAGCGTTCCTCCCCAACATGAACAAGCGCACTCTCTTCTAGCGCATACAGGTTGACGTTGTATTTTGTTTGTTTTTTTGCTACACTAATTTGAACAAAAGAAACAAAAAAGATTCATGACTTCTGATTTTTTTTATAGTGTTTTGGTGGGATGCTGTCTTGCGGTAATTTTCTTGTTCTTTCTTTTCACCAGAGCCTTGCGCGCTCATTACCAACGTCTCCGATCTGAAAAGAGTGTTCTCCTCAAAGTTGCTGTCCCTTCCAATAACCAAATCCTTCCCAATGCTGCAGAGCAGTTGTTTGCTAGTTTATATAGTGTCTATCAGGGCAACAGCATCTTTGCCAGAATAAAGCGGTATTTTACTGGTCAGGAAACGATGAGTTTTGAGATTATTGGGGTGCATGAGGAGATTGCTTTTTATCTGTTTGTGCCAGAGTACCTGCGCTCACGAGTTGAGAATTCGATTTATGCTGAGTATGCGATGGCGCTTGTCGAGCCAGCTGATGATTACAAGTTGTTTCCTCCAGGTTGTATAGCTAATTTTTCCGAGTTGGTGAAGAAAAATCATCCAGCCTACCCTCTCCATACCTATCGTGATAATGTTTCAGAAGGTGGGGTTTCCCAGTTAAAAGATGTTACGGTGGATTTTCTTTCTACGATGACCAATTCGATGGCGAATCTTGTGGCGGGGGAAAGCGTGGGTGTGCAGTTACTGATCAGACCAACGAGCACGAAGTGGCAGAAAAAAGGACTTAAGATCGTGCGGAAGATCCATTATAAGACATTTTCTTTTGGTAATAAGGTTGGACAGCGGTTGACGTCTGGCGAAGAGAAAAAGGAAAAGCTGTTGGAACATGCGGTAAGTAAGGTTGGTTTTGAGACTTGTCTGCGAATAGTGGCTACCTCTTCTGACGCTGCTCGGGCAGACTCTTTGCAGGAAACGATGAAGGCGGCTTTTACCTCTCTTAACTACGAAGACTGCAATAGACTGGTGAAAAAGTTGCATCTCAATGACGAGAAAATGTTCGATTGGTTTGTAAATCGCAAGTTTCCACTTTTTACTAAGCAAGGTGGCTGGGATTTCCCTTTTCCACACAAGACTTCGATTTTTAATGTTGCGGAATTGGCAACGATGTTTCACCTTCCCAACGATAAGATCAAGACGCCAAATCTGGCGATGATCAGGGCAAAACGTGCTCCTAGCCCACAGGGTGTTCCGTTTGAAGTAGGAAAAGAAGGCGTGATTCTGGGTTTTAATGATTATCGTGGGGTCAAAACACCGATTGGAATCCGAAGAGATGATCGTCGAAGGCATATGTATTGCATTGGGAAAACAGGGATGGGTAAGTCGACGTTGGCACTGAATATGATTTATCAGGACATAGTTAATGGCGAAGGGTGTTGTTTTATCGATCCTCATGGCGATGCGATTGAGGAGATTATGCGAGTTATACCTGAGAACAGAATCAAAGATGTGGTGCTGTTTGATGCTGGGGATTATGAATATCCGATTGGTCTGAATTTGTTGGAGTACAGAAATGCTGAGGAAAAAGATTTTGTAGTCAACGAGTTTGTGGCGATTTTGAATAAACTGTTTGCGCAGTTTATGGATCCGATGTTTGAGCATATTGCCCGCAACTGTCTGATGACGATTGCAGAGAATCCGAAGGGTGGGACATTGGTTGAGATGACGAGAATTTTGACGGATGAGCAGTATCGCAATGAGATGATGAAGCATGTCCAGAATCCAATGGTGAAAGCGTTTTGGAAAGAGGAAATGGGACAGACAGTGGAGTTCCATATGTCGGAAATTTTGGGGCCCGTGCTGTCGAAGTTTGGGCGGTTTGTTTCCAACGATATCATGCGTAACATCATTGGGCAGAGTAAATCGGGAATCAATATTCGCGAGGTGATGGATAGTCAGAAGATCTTGCTGGTGAACCTTTCCAAGGGGAAAATCGGGCAGTTGAATACCCAGTTGTTGGGGATGGTGTTTGTTTCTAAAATTTTGATGAGTGCGTTGTCTCGTGTGTCAATACCAGAAGCGGATCGTAAGGATTTCTTTCTCTACGTGGATGAGTTTCAGAATTTTGCTTCGGATACCTTTACTACTATCCTTTCTGAGGCGAGAAAATATCGGTTGGCGTTGTATATTACTCACCAGTATCTTGGGCAGTTGACGACTGAGAAGAAGAAGTCGGTGATGGCGAAGCAGTCGGAAAAGGAGGCTGATGCGAAAAAGTCAGAGAAGGAAATGATCGAGTCCGTGCTGGGAAATGTAGGAACGTTGATGTTTATGCGTGTGGGAGCACCAGATGCGGAGACGGTGGAGAAGGAGTTGAAGCCGGTGTTTGATAAAACCGATGTTATCAATGTGGATAAATATATGCTGTATCTGAAGTTGCTTGTGGATGGGGTTTCGACTAGACCGTTTAGCCTGCATTGTTACCCACCACCGAAGGTGGATTATAATTTTGCAGAGCGGATTCGAGACTTTTCTCGTGCTGCGTATGGTGTGCCGAGGGCGCAGGTTGAGAAGGAAATTTATGAGCGGGGAATGTTTGAAACGATTGGGCAGACTACTAAGGATAAAACGGCGGATAAGCCGTTTGGGCCGTCGGAGTTTGGTTCTGGGAAATAGGGGGTCACTTTCTGAAGGCGTGTGTGTCTTGTTGATACCATAAAGGCCTTGTTATAAAATAAGCCACTGCATTACTTTTTAGAAGTTTACAAATAAGTTGTCTTTCTCGTCTCAGTGAAACTTCCTTAATAGGCGTATAGTCCAACCTAATCACTTGTAGCGTTGTGAACACTTCCAAAGCACGATACCATGGTGTTCCTTTTTTGCGTAATCGTTCAACCTCTTGCAACACAAATCGCAGTGCAGCTTTACTTTCGTTTCTTTTTGGATTCAAATCACTCTGTTGCAAGTATCTGTGAGCAATTTTTTCGATATCCCTTGCGCTCACTGATTGTCCTCTTTTTCTCACTCATACTACCGTGCAATTAATAAAAAAGTTATTGATCGGGTATTCTTTGCCGACGCTATGCTGTCCCGCAAAAATACTATACGTGCTAAAAATGCCGTAACGACGACATTTTTAGCATGTATAGTAAAACGGGAGGACAGATTTCGTCGGAGTACACTGCCCAAGCTCTCGTTCGAAAACGGTATATGAAAAAAATGTTTTTTAATTGCACTTTGGTATCAGATATATTGGATCGACACTGCAATCTCATCAAAGAATACCCTCAACAGTTGGAAACATATTGGGTTAGTTCTAGCATTTTTATAGTACACTGTCTTTAGTTATTTTTCGAAGGAGTGCTTGCACCCGATCTCCCATGAAACGATTTTAAACAGTTTCCTACGGGTTGTGATAAAAAAGTTGCAGGTTTGGGATGTTTGCAAAATCTTTGTGGTTTTCTGTTGCGAGTTGAAGGTTGTGGGAAATGGCTGTTGAGGCGATGGTTGCATCAGCTAGGGTTATAGTTTTTCCCTGTTGTGCCTGTTGGTATTTGATACGTCCGGCGAGTTCCGCGTCTTCAAAGGTTAATGCAATAAAATTGAGGGCTTTGAGGAAGGGAATTGTTGCGGTTTCTTCGTTTTCTCTCATTCCTGCTGTGATTTCACTAACTATTTGTCCACAGGTGTAGAGTTCGTGGTCTTCTTCCACCAGTTTTCTGATCAAATCAATTGTTTTTGGTTTTCCTCTGAGAAAGTCGATGAGGATGCAGGTATCGAGCAGTATCTTCATGGCTTTGGAGTTCTTTTGTCGTTTTCTTTCCGCTGCTTGGCGACGTATACCGACGCTCCAGCTTTCAGTTCAGGGTGATCGTTGACAGTCCAGCTGCCGGCAGCATTTCCCATGGTCTGGAGGAGGGTTGCTTTCTTGACCTGTTGAGCGGCGGCTTCGGCTATGAATCTGCTTCTCCCACGCTTTCCGGCGAGTTTGTCGATGGAGGAAAGGAGTGTTTTGGATATGGTGACGTTGGTGCGGATGAGGGTTAGTTGTTTGGGCATGGGAGTTTTTACTTCTTGTTACACACTTGGAGTGTGTCAAAGATGGTGAGGGGTGTCAAGGGGGGATAACACCTGACCTCCCTGCGGAACGGTTGGGAAACCGTTCCCTACGGGGGATGGAGTGCCAGTTGTCCGCCCACGGACAACGGCTGGCGGGTGGAGTGTGTTAAGGGCGTTTAGACCTGGCAGGTTTGGGAAAATCTACCAGGTCTCCTAATGCTGGAGGCATCTTGCAGATGCCTTCTTTTGTTTTGGAGAGCCGGGTGGGTGATGGGAGCATTTACTGTGCCAGTTGTCCGCCTACGGACAACGGCTGGCGGGTGGGTGACGGGAGAGTTGTCCGTGGGCGGACAACTACCACGGGAATACACCTATCCTGGAAGTTGATTATAGGTATATTTCGACCAGCTTGGACTGCCTTTTAGAATTGCATCAAGATACCCGTTAGTAGTCATTTGTGCAGAAGAAGCATCTCGAAGGCTAATGTTCATTTGATCAATTACTGTCTGAAAACCCTCCGATCCTTGTGCCATTTTTGGTAAAAATAGTAATTGTCTTTTTATCGTGAACAATGAAGGTTTTTTCATATGTTCTGCTGATGAAAAAGGTCTTATAAATGCAGATTGAGAGCCCATTCTGTTATCTGTTTCTATACCTTCAATTCTTGCACTGCTTTCATCTGAAAGAAAAATTATTCCTTGCCTATCTGGATATTTCCATTTCCTATCAGTTGCTGAAAGTACCCCATCTTTGTAAGGATCACCTTGAATAATAACAACCATAGTATCAATTTTTGCTAATTGAAATTGTGCCCCTGTTGCAGGGGGTTGTATCTCTCTAATAATTGCCCACTCGCCACCACCTTTTGCCGTTGGAATCTCTCCTCCTATTAACTGGAGGTTGCTAACAGGAATTCTGCAAGTTGCCTGCACTACATCTTTTTGACCAAGAAATCTTGTCACAAGTGATGCTAAATCGACAATTCCAGTCCACTTTTTTTCAATTTCTGTCCTGTCCTGTCCTGTCCTAGTGAGATTATTTGCTGGATCATCTGGTTTTATAAAATTAATAAAATCTCCTCGTTTGTTAAAACTCATTTTCAGTGCTCCTCTACAGTATTTGCTTGTGCAAAATTATAGATTTCAAAAGTTAAAAAATCTTTTATCTGATTATTCTAGCAGAAAAAGTCTTTCAATTCAATCCCCATAAGGTTGTGTTGGGGGCAATTCAAGCTAAACTTTTTTTCTCACAGTGAAACTGTGTCTTTGGTTTTCGGAAAGGAGAGGAACGGAAAACGTCAGTTTTTCGATTCCGGCCTGGTATCGGCCTCGGGCGGAATCGATGATGTCAAAGTTGGCGAGGCCTTGTTCGTCAATCTTGTAGCCGACGATGGCGATCCAGTGTTTGGGCTCACTTCCAGTTGCATTTGCTAAGTATCGATTGTTAACAACAAGTTGAACGAGAACTTCTCCTGAATCGATTGTTTTCTTTATTTTTTCAGCGTTCTGTTGGCAAACCAACTGAAAGGTTTCAGTTCTGCTCCAAACGTTGTCTACCCTTTTACATCCTGCTAACAATCGGTTTTCTTCTGCTACTTCTATAACTGTTGCATCCTCAATCAACTTGTTAGCTCTTGCGCTCATCAAGTCTATCCGAGATCCAGACCCTAAACTTGCCGCTGCTTCTCTATTAGCACTTTTTCTTAATGTTTGAATGGCTCTTTCGGAAGGGATTATACCAAGTGCTCTCATGGCGTTAGCACATGCGAAAGCCATGCAGGATGGTTCTTTTCCTTGATAATACCAAGGTTGTTGCTCTGTTGATCCGATCTTTTTTTCGCTAACTGGTATGGAGAGCCCTATTCGGTTTTCTATTCGAGGAATAAAGCTTAGCTGCTTATCGGGGGGGTGTAGATTAACAGCTTCATGGGCTACAAGACAGGGTCTTTCAGGTCTATTTGTTGAATCAATTGGTTGTGTGAGTGTAAATTCATCGCTTCTCATTCTTAACAGTCTGGCTACTAATGGTCTAAATGGTTCAGGAGTTCTTCTATGTAGGGAATCTCTAATTTTATCAATTCGCATACCTACTGCTTCTGCTAGAGGTAATCTAGCAAGAGATTCACTTCTTTCAAAATTCTTCCTTATTTCTGCCATGCTACTCTTCTCTTACTTTTTTATCAGTAAACTATACCAGAAAAAGCCTTTCATTTCAATCCTCATCAACGCTATACTGACCTTAATAATCTACACTGAGTGCCTTTCTATGTTCCAAGCCCTACTCTTCGACATGGATGGAGTCATCATTAACAGCCAACCGACCTACTACGAGGTTGAGAAGCAGATGTTTAAGGATTTGGGGGTGGTGATTTCCGAGGAGGAGCATCATGCGCTGTGGGGGATGTCGAGTTATGGTTTCTGGGAGCATGTGAGGAATATTTTTGGCCTTTCGCAAACGGTGGATGAACTTCGGGAGTGGAGTAGAGAGCAGTACCAAAAATACTTTGATGAACACGAGTTTCCGCAGCTGGTTCCTGGGTTTCTGGATTTCGTGTCGCAAGTGCATGGGAAGTTGGAATTAGCGATTGCTTCGTCTGCATCACCGCATACTATTCAAAAAGTCGTGGATACGTTTGGGTTAAAAAAATATTTTCATTCGACCACGAGTGCTCATGAGGTTTCTTTTGGAAAGCCACATCCGGATGTTTTTCTGCGGGCGGCTGAAAAGGTTGGGGTGAAGCCAAAAGATTGCGTGGTGATTGAAGATACTGCAAATGGTGTTCTGGCAGCAAAGACAGGAGATATGGCGTGTATTGGGTTTCAGAATCCTGGGTCGGGGAGGCAGGATCTTTCGAAGGCTGATCGGGTGGTGCGGGGGTATGGGGAGATTTCGGTTTCTTTTTTGCAGAATCTTTATGAGCAAATCGTATGAGCTTGGGTATTTGTTCCCTTTCCGCTGCGGAGACAAGGCATGCCGTTGTCTCTACAAGGAGAAAAAACATACAAATTTGTTTTTTAACTTATTTACAGGGAAAATATGAGCAATGTTAGCCTGAAGGGTTTGCTATGAAAAGGCTGCTTTCTTTGGTGTTTTTATCTCTTTTGTTGTTTGCGCTGTGTTCTTGCAGCGAGACAAAACGATCGATTTCCCAAACGGCTATTCTCACTCCTCAAGTATCAGTAACAAATACTCCCGACACAGATATTCGGGAACTTGACTCTATGATGAGGAGTATCAATCCGGATGAGTTGACCGAGGATAAGCTGAAGGATGTTGAGAAGTAGAAGATTTGCGGCACTAGTTATTTGACAGAAAACTTATTTTTGCAAAAATTGGGTAATGATCTGAAAAATCTACCTTCTTCACTCGTACTTCTCTTACTTGGCAATCACGGTGAAAAATAAAGTCGATTTGTTGACGGATGAGGAGGAGGCGGTGGGTTTTCATACGTTGAGTGGCATTTTCAAAACGATGTGATGCCATGAACTCGAGGAGGGTTTTTTTGTTTATCAGTGAGGCGTAGTTGAGATCACCGAGGAGTAGTGCGGGAAAGGCGGGGTCGAGATCTTCGATGATTCGAGCCAATTGTCCTAGACGCCTTTTGTTGAGAGCTAATGCTGTTAAATGCGTGTTTACTAGCTTAAATATCTTTCCCTTGTATTCCACTTTCATGATCAAGCCACTGCGTTCGCCTTTGTTTTTGAAAACCAGGCTTTCGATTTGGCTGAGCCCCAATGTCACCACGCGGCTATCGATAATTTTTAATTTGTTGCGGTTGATGAGGGTGAGTTGGCCGTAGCAGTTGCTTCGTTTTTTGAAGCTGTGGGAGAAGGAAAAGTCGTAGTGGTCTTTGTCGAAGAAGTTGGCGTAGAATTCTACTTTCGACTGGGGAAATTCTTGAAAGCAGATGATGTCGAGTTTTTTATTTTCGACATCGGATGCCAGCCAATCGAGGATGGCTCCTAGTTTTTTCCCCATGCGAATGTTGTAGGAAAGGAGTGATAGCATAGTTATTCCTTTTGTAGGGACATGGCATGCCTTGTCCCAAGGGAGCTTTTGTAAAGACTACCAAGCAAACGTGAAATTCATCGCAAGTACTCTTCCCTTTCTGCATCATCGTGGGACAAGGCGTGCCATGTCCCTACAAGCAAACACGTTATTCTGCGACAGCTCGAATTCTTCTTAATCCACCACCGACGGCTTCTTCTTTGGTTATTTTTAGTGAGCCAATAGTGGCGGTGTTGTGGACGTGGGTGCCTCCGCAGAGTTCTTTTGACCAGTCGCCGATTGTGACGAGGCGGACTTCATCGCCGTATTTTCCCATCGAACAGTGCCATGGCACCTTGCTCTTTGGCATCTTGGATTGTGGTGTTGTGTACTTCGACAGGGAGTTTTTGGGTTATTTTTTCGTTCATGATTGTTTCGATCTGCTGGAGTTCTTCGGGGGTGAGTTTGCGGGGGAAGGAGAAGTCGAAGCGGAGTTGTTTTGGGGAAACGGAGGAACCGGCCTGTTTTACCGATGCACCAAGGACATCGCGGAGTGCTTGGTGAAGAAGATGAGTGCCGGTGTGGTGGCGTGAAGTTTTGTCCCTCGCTGATTTTTCAACTTGGGCGTCGATAGTGTCTTTGATTTTTATCACACCGTCTATCACTCGTCCGATGTGTACTGTTAAACCGCCAGCGGTGCGGGTGTCGGTGATTTCTACTTTTCCTGATTCGGTGTAGATCGTGCCGATGTCGCCGGATTGGCCTCCGGAACGGGCGTAAAACGGTGTGGTGTCGAGGATGATTTCTATTTCCTGATCTTTGTGGGCTTCGGTGACTTCTTCTTTGTTGATGAGGAGCGCTTCGATGGTGGCTGGGGATTCGAGGGTGTCGTAGCCGATGAATTTGGTTTCGCCAAACTTTTGGGCGAGTTCCTGAAAGATGGCGGTGTCGGATTGGACGGAGAACTGGCTGCCGCGACGGCTGCGTTCGCGTTGCTCGTCCATGGCGCGTTCGAAGCCTTTTTCATCGAGCGAAAAATGGTTTTCTGCAGCGATTTCTCTCGTGAGTTCGACAGGGAAACCGAAGGTGTCGTAGAGTTTGAAGACTTCGTCACCGGGGATGCTTTTTTGTTTCGAGGCGATCATTAATTCGTTGAACAATTTGATGCCACGTTCTAGGGTTTTGAAGAAGTTTTTTTCTTCTTCGAGGATGGTGCGTTTGATTTCTTCTTGGTCTTTTTTCAAATTTGGATAGGGTTCTGCGTATTGTGTAATCACAGTGTCGATAATTGGGGAAAGAAATGGGCCTTTGAGATCGGTACCTTGTAACAGATAACCAGAGCGGATGGCGCGGCGGATGATGCGACGCATGACGTAACCACGGCCAATGCTGCTTGGAGTGACACCATCACCAGCGAGAAATGTGGCGGCACGGGCGTGATCGGCGATGATGCGGACGCTTTTGTGCGTGCTTTTATCCTGTTTGACGAGGATTTCTACGACTTTGTTGTAGTCGATTTCTCCTGCGGGGGTTGTAAAATCGTCCGTGTTGGTCAGTTCAGGTGGGATAACAGTGGCGACGATTGCGTGAATTATCGGGGTAAAGATGTCGGTATCGTAGATTGATTCGGCACCTTGGATAACGCCGGTGATGCGTTCAAACCCCATACCGGTGTCGATGTTTTTGGCTGGAAGGGGTTTACGGGATCCGTCCTTGTCTTGGAAGAATTCCATGAAGACAAGATTCCAGATTTCGATGAAACGTCCGCATTCACAAAGTGGGCTGCATTCTTTGTTGTCGCAGTTTGGGTTGTGGCCGAAGTCATAGTAAATCTCGGAGTCTGGTCCGCAGGGACCGCTTTCTCCTGGTGGACCCCAGAAGTTGGTTTCATCGACAAAAATACGGCTGGCAGGGATGCCTTGTTTTTCCCATTCTTTGTCGGCAACATCTTCGGTGGGGTGGATGGTGACCCAAAGTTTTTCTGCGGGAATTCCAAGTTCTTTGGTTAAAAATTCAAAAGCGAAACCGATAACTTCTTTTTTGAAATAGTCGCCGACGGAGAAGTTGCCGAGCATTTCAAAAAAGGTACAGTGGGTGCTGTCGCCAACTTCGTCGATGTCGTTGGTGCGAAAGCATTTCTGGGCGGTAACCATTCGCTGAGCTGGTGGCGTCTTCGCACCGATGAAGAAGGGCATCATCTGTTGCATGCCTGCGGTGGTGAGGAGAACAGTGGTATCTTCGGAGGGAATAAGCGATGAACTTGGAAGGTGTTTATGGCTTTTTGATTCGAAAAAGGCGATGAATTTTTTGCGAATGTCGGATGCTTGCATAGGGGGTATTTTCTTTTCGTACAGTACGATTATTGTAGCGGGAAAAGGAAACGTTTTCAAAGGTCTGAGATGGGAATAAGGGAATGCAGTCGCAAGCGGCTTTTCTATTTTTTCTTTGTGATGGTGAATACTGCGGCGGCTATTCCGCTGAGCATCGCTAGTAGGCCAAATAGTTGCGATTGATTGAGTTTGAGTCCGGTTACTGGTAATCCATTATTGGTTGAAGTAGTTGAGATGGATGTGGTGGTTGAGGAAATGGTAGCTCTTTCAGTTGAAGAAGCCGTAGAAGGTCGTGTGTCAATTGTGTATGCATCGGCTGCGGCAGTTGGCGAACCAGAAGCTGCAGGTGTGGCTGTTGGAGTGAGAGAATTGATTGCTGCGGCAGTTGTTTCAAATCCACCGGTACCGTGGAGACCGTGGATTGTCCAGTAATCTTCACCGTTGTAACTCTGGATACTGACGTCAGTATCTTGTGTGGTGACATAGTAAATTCCTGTGCAACCGGGCATAACGTCTGTGAGTACTTTTGCGTTGGGGCAGATGCCTACGATCTGAGCTGTTCCTTTTTTGATGTACAGCGTATGGCCATCCTGAACTCCCTGAGCATCGTTGATAGCCATTACGGCTTTGTTTCCTGAACTTGAAGGAAGATAATCTGCAAAGAAATTCTTCCAGTCGAGGTCGGTGTGATACTGATCAAAGTTTACTCTGAGGGTGGCTACTGGTATTCCATTTTTTCTGATCATTACATATTGGTAACCAATTTGTGGCTGTCCGCCTGGTTCTATTGATGTGGCTGTATTGTAAATAAGCGCATCATAACTTCCACCGAGGAGGACAATGTAGTTTCCTTGTGAAGAAATCGGTGTAATCGTGACCGTTGGCGTGTTAGTTACTGTTGCAGTGTTGGTGATGGATGGGGTGAAGGTGTAGGTTGCTGTGTTTACTGTCTGCACTGGTGTTTTGGTTGGTACTGTGGTAGGGGTGTTGGTTGTCGTAGCGGTTTGGGTTTGAGTTGAAGGAAAACTGGTTCCGGTAGTGGTGACTGTAGCTGTTGTTGTGTTTGTTGCTGTAGCGCTTGGGGTAATTGTGTTGGTTGTCGTTGATGTAACGGTTTCTGTCGTGATGCTGGTTGCCGTGTTTGTGTTTGCAGAGGTTTCAGTTGTCGTAGGCGTCGCTGTCTGGGTAGTAGTCTCGGTTACAGTGTGTGTTGGAGTTTCGGTATTTGTTGCCGTGTCAACAGTGGTTCCAGTAGCCGTCACAGTTGTTGTTTCGGTAGCTACTGACGTGCCGGTAACTGTTTCTGTTGCTGTAGCCGTTTCGGTAGTCGTTTCCGTTGGCGTCTCGGTGAACGTTGCTGTCTCTACTGCAGTTTCGGTTATTTTTTTTGTCGTAGTTGCGGTAAACGTCGCTGTGTTCGTAAGTATTTCGGTCAACGTTTCTGTTGGTGACTCAGTAAAGGTTTCCGTCGAGGTGTCAGTGAAGGTCTCGGTTGACGTTTCCGTTGGCGTTTCGGTAAAGGTTTCCGTCGAGGTGTTGGTAAAGGTCTCGGTTGATGTTTCCGTTGGTGTTTCGGTAAAGGTTTCCGTCGCGGTATTGGTAAAGGTCTCAGTTGACGTTTCCGTTGGAGTTTCGGTAAAGGTTTCCGTCGCGGTGTTGGTAAAGGTCTCGGTTGCTGTTTCCGTTGGTGTTTCGGTGGCTGTGGCAAGTGTAAATGGGGAATCACCAACCCATTCTGGACCGGCAATACCTGCTCCTCCAACCTGAAGGCTGCCGTTTGCTGGATTAGCAAGGTCGGCTCCGGAGCTATCGTCTACACTGGCTCCAAAGTTTTCGTTGAAATGATACAGTGCTTTGGTATTGCTGTCTGTTACAAAAGAAGCTGTTGGTGCTGTAAATGCGCCGGTGTATCGCAAGGTATCGGAGACTCTCAATTCATCAAAAAATCCGTTGTAAGATGGGTATGAGTCACTACAAGCTACATGCTGGCAATAATCATGCTTTTCTGCGCCGATGACAAGATAAGGATTCTTGTTGGTAACTGCAAGGTCGGCAGTGGAAAGACCGTAGTCGCTGCCTTCAAACTGTCCGTCGGGATAGGACTTGTCTCCAGTATTTGTGTTACCGCAGGTATCAGGAATACCATCGATAAAAATGCAACTATTTCCATCACTTGCCTGCCGCGTTACCGCAACATGGTGCCAAATATTATCGGCAACGTTGATAGTTCCCTGAATAGTGGTATTACTACTTCCACCTCCAAATCTGATGTAACCTACCCCACCTGTCGAAAACAGTGAAACTCCAAACTTTTGCGCAGGAGAACCACTGGCAGGAAAAATATCTCGATCTAAAAGAATATTTCCGCAGATCCATTCGGGGCAGGAACCGGAAGTATTATCAGCTGCATTGGCTTTCATCCACCACTCGAAGGTGAAATCGCCAGTGGTGGCGGTATCTAACGCATTTTGAGGATCAACACTGATTTCTACACGGTCGATATAGTCTGTGCCATGACCGTAAAATCGTAGGGAAGACTCTGCCCACGTGGGCATGGAAAACAACATCGAGGTTGCCAGTAGAAGTAGAATTTTTTTTCTCACGGTAGTTATCCTTGTTTTTCTTTTTTGTATTGCGGCGGGTAAAGATAAATCCCTTAATGATAGACAATTTGTACAAAGTTGTCAAGATGTCGATGTGTGTCACGTCAAATGCGACATAGAATGTTTATTTATAAATTCTTGAGGT
>JBAXVQ010000049.1:0-14169 GCA_037128935.1 bacterium
GAATAAAAACACTCAATCCCATCTAGCCCAAGAGCAACAACTTGGGAAATATCCGCTTCAGCATCCTTCCACTGAGCCAAACCAGGATGAGCTAAACTAATCACCCCCCCAGCTCCATGCACCAAACCAGCAATAAGTTCCACAGGTGTTTCCTGCCCTGGAACAAAAGCGAGCTTACCCTCAGATAAAAACGTCTTCCAAATCGAGCCAACTGAAAGCTCACACTCGGAAGGAATATGTTTCCGTAACAAATGCTCATTCTCAGGCTCTTCAAGCACCGAAAGAACCGCATGCACCCTCTTCAAACTATTCTTTCCGCGTGAAAAAACTTCCTCCTCAGAAACCACAAACCCCAACTCCTGAAAACGCTTCACTAACTTCACCACCCGCTCACGATTCCTCGCTCTCTTCCCCTCAACATATTCCAAGATATTCATATCCCGATAATCCATCCCATACCCAAGAATATGCAATTCTTTCCCCAACCAATGCGTTGAAAATTCAATCGCCGAGAGAATTTCAATCCCCAATTTCGCCCCTTCAACCTCAGCCTCAGGAATACCCTCCCACGAATCATGGTCGGCAATAGCAAGAGCACGAACACCATTAGCCTTCGCACGCTGAACAACCTCTGAAGGAGAAAATTTACCGTCTGAGTAGAACGTGTGTGTGTGTAAATCTATCATATAGCTTTATCCGATAACGTATCCATTGTAACAGAGATAACACTAATCATTGACAAAAAACAACAAAAATGTTATGTTTTTTTATTTTAAACGGCTACAAAATGCATAGACATACACAACTAGAAGAAATAACACGTAAAGAGAAGCCAGAACTATTGCCTGAAAGATGGCCGCCTCTTCCTCAAGTACAAAGGATTTTGGCAAAAAAACTGGGGTTGCTTTTATCCACAAGACCAACCGATCCTAGTGAATCTCATCCGCCACGAGCAGCCTCAAACGGCTTTTACTTTCTAACAGGAACAAGCGAGGGAAAAGAAATTTTCATTCGAGCAGCCTTTAACCAACGACAAAGAAGGTGTGCTGCTTCAGCATCATTCCTCGTTGCTCATGAAGGCAGAATACTCAGCTCGATAGTCACTCACCCCAACATTGAACAATATTGCACTCATAATAACCGTGGACCATTTTATTATCTGGCAACCGAGCTTGTTAAAGGCATGCAACTTAGCAAGCTCTTAAAAGAAAATGAATATCAAGAAAAATTTTCTCTACAGAGTAGACTACTGCTTGCCAAGGGAATCGCTTCAGGATTAGATCATTTACATACTCAGCACAAAATTGTGCACAGAGACATATCACCTGGCAACATCATGATAGATCGATTATTAGCTCAACAACAACCAGAACATGCAGGAGTAATTATTGATTTTGAGTACGCTATTGAATTAGAAGGGCAAAAAACACTTCACAGATATATAGCATTATCATCGTATTCACCCGATGAAGTGCTATGGGAAGCATTTTTATCGTCATCACCAAAGAAAGGCCAAAAGAAAGATCTTTTATCACGCATAGATGATAAAAATCGAGTAGAAAGACTATCACAAAGACCTCAAGTGATTAACAGCTTTACCAATGACAAGATTGCATTTGTCCACCTTTTTGTCCATATTTTGACAGGTCATCATCCCTATGCGCACAGAAACACTGATACTATTTTACCTCGCAGCACACCAATAAATTCCAACGCCAGCAATGCTGCCAAACTACTTCTAAAAAGAGGTTCTTTCAACCCAGAAGGTCTACCCTCCAACGTGGAAGGAAAAATTAGAATAGCTATCATTAACCCCTCTTCCATAGGGTCACTTGTAAACTTTGTCCAAGAAATTACATCGCTATACGAAATAGAGCAACAAAAAAAACTTCTTCAACTAATAGCATCCTAGTTCACCAACTACTTGAAGACCCACCCCCACCCGACGACCCACCACCAAATCCCCCAAAACTTCCACCACCACCACTACTCCCCCAACTATCCCAGTGTGAACGATTCCCTCCTGCCCACCAAGCAGTTTTCCCAGCCTTCTTGTAGTTCTTTGAAATAATGTAATCAAAGAAAAAACCAATAACTAAAAGAAGAGGGAAAATAAAAAATGACCCCACAAACAACCAAACAATCAACCCTAAAATCCCTCCAACCACACCTCCTGCCCACCAAGACTTCGATCTCCCAAACAATGAGGCAATCCAAGATAACAATGGAGCAAAAAAAGAAAATAGTATCCAAAAGCCAAAAATAAGGTATTCAGAAGTATTCCAAAGATTCAAGCTTTGTGTTTGAGCTTGAGAAGGGATAGTCTCAGTACCCGATAGAGCTGAAATAGCTTTATCCATTACGCCATCTACACCTTCGTAATACTTATTTTGCTTAAACAACGGTTTCGCCACATTTTCCTGAATCCAAAATGTCTGAAGATCAGTCAAATAAGGTTCCAAACCATAACCCACTTCCATCCGCATTTTATGCTCATCAATCGCAACGAGAAAAAGCAATCCATTATCTTTTCCCTTCTTCCCAATTCCCCACTCGATAAACAACCTGTTAGCGTAATTTTCAACGGAATCTCCATCCAGTGATTTAATAGTCACCACAGAAAGCTCATTCCCAGAACTCTGCACATACGAGCTTACTTTCTGCTCCAAAGCACTCTTCTGCTCAGAAGAAAAAACACCAGCAAAATCATTAACATACCCATTAGGCTTTCCAGGGCTTTTATATGCAAAAGCTGGTGCCACAGAAGCAAAACCAAACAAGAAAAAAACAAGAAAAAAAGTAACTCTGTGCATACGCAACATAGCAAAAACCCTCGTTAATAAAGAATCATAAAACGTTTCTAACGAGTTGGCTGCGCAGCTGGAGTGCTATTAAACTGCACCTTCGGAGCCTCAGCAGCACCCTCAGCAGCCTTAAACGGTGTAGCTTCTTTAAATCCCAAAATCCCTGCAAAAATATTGGAAGGAAACTGACGAATTTTTAGGTTGTAGTCTTGCACTTTTTCGTTGTATGTTCTGCGTTCAACGCTAATTCTATTCTCCGTCCCCTCCAACTGCACCATCAAATTCTTAAACACCTCATTCGATTTAAGCTCAGGATAGTTTTCCACCACCACCAGCAATCGACCAAGTGAAGTCTCCAACTGATTTGCAGCAGCGGTCTTGTCAGCTACCGAAGTTGAACCTGCATATCGCGTACGAGCGTCCGCAATCTGCCCCAGAACAGTCTGCTCCTGAGAAGCAAACCCCTTCACCGTCTCCACCAGATTCGGAATCAAATCAAACCGCCGCTGATACACCGTCTCCACCTGACTCCACTGCGTTTCCACCGCAGTTTTCGCTTGCACTAAACCGTTATACTGGCCAGCAGACATGCCACCAACAATCAACACCAACAAAAGAACAACGCCAATACAGCCGAGGATGAATGTGGAAGTTTTTTTCATGGAAGAGTCCTTAGGTTAATCTGTCTAGCTCAACTATAACAAAAAAGAAAAAAACTACTCGAAACACTATTAAAAAGATCAATGTTAAGTAACAAATAATCATTGACAAATAATTGTTTTTATGTTAAAAATACTAGCTTAAATATGTTTTTCTACAGAAATAATTATTACATTTTTAAACAATGACAAGAGACTCTGAAAGAGAACCAAAAGAAAGAAACGCCATTGCCAGTGAGCTAAATGCAAGGGGTCTTAGAAAACGTAGACCACCGGTTAAACTGAAGAATATAACAGATTGCAGAATATTAAGCCTTAGACCATTCAGAGAAACAATACGCTTTTCAGAAGAAAGTCCGCCTAAAGAACGAAACATTGGAATAGTTACCAATGATCATTCAGGAAAAACTTTTGCTTTTGCTGTAGTTCTTGATCAGCAAAATACTCCGTCTCTTCGAATTGCTGAACTGCATGTGGATCATGGGAGAATTGAAACTATTGGATGGGCTGTCGCAACACCTCCTACCAACACTGAACAGTCCCTCCTAGAGACACTTGGAAAGCACGTAGGGAGAAACACTCCTCAAGCATCATTATCTTTCTGGGAAAATCAACAGTATGTTTTAGAAGATAACTCTCTATTTCAATTTGCTAAACATCTTGAAAAAAACCTAGTAAATAATAACTTCACATTTACTACATATCTTCTTGGTTTGACGCCATCAAGATCAGTTAAAATGCTTATGCAAATAAATGAAAGAACTTTTGCAAAATTTCTTAGCAACAATAAAATCAACGAATATATTCAACATATTCAAACTTGGCACAGAATGGTCACTGAGGAATTAAGACAACTGCCGGTTTCTTTCGAAAACATTTTTGTATCATCAATCACTTACCCTCAACAAGCTTTAGTACAACAAGCTTCCCAACTCCTAAATCAACTTGAAGATAGTCAAAGGCCTGAAACAGCTTTGCTAGAACCAGCCTTAAAATGGACTGGAAGAAAGGCATCAGACGAGGGTTGTATTGTATTAATTCAACAAAAAAGACCAGACAACACACCCAAACTTATAGTTCACACTGGAACTATCGGAGGAGAAGACAGTACAGAATTTTCTGCTCTCGATGTGGTAGCTGTGCTCCATTTGGAAGAGCGTACTTCTTTCCTACGCAATGGAGAGCTGGGACAACCAGTGAGCTCCTCTCGTTCGTCAAAAAGTGAAGAAATTAGAAGGTTTCTAGACAGCACATTAGGGCGTGACGTTACAATGCAAGGCGTAAATCAAAATTTCTTAGTTGATCTTTCTTTGCTAACAAGAGAAAAAAGAGTTCTTGTTGTTCGTGATTCCCGAAACGACACGGACTGCTCCCCCCTTATCTTGCTCGAAAACAAACAAGACAAAAGACTGTTTTTGTTTGAAATCTCCTCAATTGCCCAAACAGGAGAACACGATTTCACCATGTTTGCTCGAGAATATGACAGAGAAAATTCTTGGCAGAACAGAAGAAGTCACCGTGTAAATCTGGACAACTATAGAGTTCTACTCCCACTTACTGATTTCAACAATCTTGTAGAACAAATTCGCGATGCAAAAGAAAGAGCTGCGATCACAAGAAATCTTGCTGGCAAAACAAGAAGATCTTCTACTACTGAGTACAGACCATATCACTTACTTAGCTCAAGAGAAAGAGCAGAGTTAGGCTATTGGAGTCTTCTTAAAAGAGCAGCAAGAGGTGAGCTTCTACCAGAGCAAAGCAGTGCTTTAACTGGCCTGCAAAAGCAACTTGAAAGAAGAGAAAAAAACAGAAAAGCTGCAGAAGCTGCACTAAAAAAAGGTGCTGTAGCATCCGCTCTTAGAATATCAACCACACATGATAGAGCCTTACAAGAAACACGAGACCAACAACAACAGCTAAAACAACACGTTCAACATCAGCAGCGGCAGCAGAGAATCAGTTTAGACCAAGCAAAGACACATTTAGTTGATAGTATCCACAGATACGCCCAAGGAGGAAGAGCGGACTTACTACTTAGTGTATGTGAAGAAAGTGTTGATGAGTTTAGTAAATCTCGAGACTACGGGAGACAGTCAAAAACTCTAGCAAGATACAATGAATCGCTAGCAAGAGGAAAGTATCTACCCGGAAGTTGGGAGACAGAAGATGCAGCAGCATTCTTAAGTGCTGTCATGACTAGAAGATTGCAGTCAACTGATCCTATTCCATTAATGAGAGTTACCACTAGGAGAGAAAATGACTCAGAAGCAGTCAGTACAATTATTGATGCAAAGCGAGATGGAGACAGCCTCTACCTAATCTTACTTCACTATGACGGCTCTTTTGGAGTTTGCAGAAAAAACGAAATAGAAGCTATTCAAACTTCTAGCAATCCAGTTAGAGAGTTTATAGATCAACTTCTTTTCGATATTCAAAGAAACTTAGGGTTGAAATAATAACATAGTAACAAACACTGAATCTCAAAAAGAAAAAATTTGAAGCCTCATTACCCAAATATTCATTGCCGTCTTTAACTAAAATGTACTCCCAAAATCCAACACCCCCCGCACCTCACAAATCCCAAATTCCTGTCAACTGTAATTTCTCCAACTCTTATCATATATTTACAGAGTATTTCAAAAGTAATCAGACTAAAAAAGAACAAACCTTAATAAAAACACTTGAAAATTATCAATTTTTACTATAGTATTGAGTGATTTAATATTTAATAAATAATGACACTAGCTCGATCAACACTACAAACTTCAAAAACACTAGACGTTTCTACGTTTCGTTCTGTTGAATTTGGTAGCTTGATTGAGAGGATAAAAAGAACAGGAACCGTTACAACAACCCCAACAGGGGAAATCATTTCTCTAGCAGAGGACGGTAGAATAATATACGGACTATTGCGACTATCCCGAAAAAGCAAAGACTCACTCACTCATACTCTCCCACAACTCAACGGACTTCTACTTCAATCAGCTCAAACAAGGGGGCGTCCCTTAAATCCAGTTGAAATACAACGAGCAATTGCAAACCTAAACAAAAGAATGGCAGATTCAGGTCAAAAACAATCACTCCCTCTCGATCAGATTGCGTTAATTGAATCACCTTCTGACAATCCAAACACCCCTTATTACATTGTCGGAAGAAAAATACTCTCAGAAACTGGAGAGGAATGCGTAGCCCTCCCTCCTTTAGAAACACGCCAGCAATATAGTTTTGAAGTTGTTACTGTACAACCAATTCCAACCCAAGACGAAAGATTACAATTAAGCGTATACACACTTGCCGAACCTTCTAGATAGTGTCGACAATAGTTACGAGAAATAATCAAGCCAGAGCACAAAGCAACGAATATGTACCGCAGCAAGAAAAGAAGCTGCGTGCTTTGCGTAGCGTGTAGCAATGCCTCGCCATCGCTTCAGATGAAGAAATGCGTTCTCTACGAGGTGACGTTTTTGGTACAACTCCTTATCGTAGGTACGTGATACTTTTCGGTTCTTCTTGGAAGGAATAACTACTTGCATGCTTGCTGCAGTGGCATTAGCAATAATAGAGTTTGTGTCATACCCCCGATCAGCTAACAAGGCTTCAGCACTCAGTCCTGCAATCAATTCAGCAGCATGAATACAATCTGCTGAGGTACC
Organism: bacterium; assembly: GCA_037128935.1. Lineage (GTDB taxonomy): Bacteria > Patescibacteriota > CG2-30-54-11 > JBAXVQ01 > JBAXVQ01 > JBAXVQ01. The sequence goes on from JBAXVQ010000049.1 coordinate 7,117, forward strand.
TTCTGTAATAAGAATTCTGACCGGCAGACCATGCGCATCCACGGCCAAATGTATCTTCGTGTTGAGCCCCCTTTTGTTCGTCCCATCGCCTGGTTGCCTCCTTTTGCTCCAGCAGCATGAGGATGGACTTTGCTGTGACTGGCATCAATCATTAACCAGGTGAAATCAGGAGCGGTGACCAGAGCTTCCAGCAACCTTTCCCACACACCTTTATCTCGCCAACGACAGAATCTGCGTTGCACAGTATTCCAGTTACCGTAGTCTGGTGGCAAGTCTCGCCATGGTGCGCCTGTGCGTAATACCCACAATACAGCATTGATAAACAGTCGAGTGTCTTTAGCATTCCCACCCCAGGATCCTTTATTTCCTATAGTATAGGGTTCGATGCGTTCCCACGCTTTGTCAGTTATATCATGTCGATGATGGCTTGCTGTCATAAAGAAAACCTCCTAGTTTAAGTTGTTTTCTCTATTATATATCAATTCTATTGTCGACACTACCTAGAGAAATAGAAAGAGCAGTTGGCGCACCACGAAAGAGTGAAATTCCTTTAGGAGGAATCCAAACAGTTAATCTTGGAGAAATTACTCATTCAATCGAAGCTGGTGCATTTGAAGGAGGAGAGTCAAGCTCAATGCTACTCACATTAGTTCAAAATATAGCAAAACTACCAAACCCAATTGATGTTCCATCAGAACCGGGTATTCAACGAGCTGCAATAACTACCCAAATTCAATTGATGGCTTTAGAGCGACGCGGATTAACAACCCAAATTATAACGCCTGAAAAACAGTTCAACGGGATGGATCTCACATCCCCAACACATTCATCAGTCCTCAGACTAGGATGGAGCGGACAAGTGCTTGTATACAGAGAAGGCACGTTTTTTAGGGGAATACCAATAAGAGCTTCAGAAGGTGGAATATTGGTTGCCGTGGGTTATCAAGGTGACCCCAATAACCCACAAGATACTGACCAATTAACAGTGATTAACTGTGATCCTAAAAAAATGGTCTTAGCAGTAACAGGAAGCCCTACCACTAAGATTTGAACACCCCATCCCCAAACCCCACCTTCCCCACAAGCCTCTCCTCAATCCTCAACAATTGGTTATATTTCGCCACCCGATCCGACCGACACGGCGCACCCGTCTTGATCTGCCCCGTAGCCAACCCAACAGCCAAATCAGCAATTGTCGTATCCTCACTTTCCCCACTACGATGAGAAATAACAGCAGTCCACCCATTATTCATCGTAGTCTCAACAGCAGAAATAGTCTCCGAAACCGTCCCAATCTGATTCAACTTAATCAACACCGAATTCGCACAGCTTTCCTTGATTCCCTGCGCCACCAACTCTGGATTCGTCACAAAAATATCATCCCCCACCAACTGTACCTTCCCGCCAATCAAATCGTACATCATCTTCCACCCATACCAATCCCCTTCAGAAAGCCCATCCTCAATCGAAACAATCGGATAACTACCAATTAAATCCTGATAATAATCAATCAACTGCTGTTCAGAAAAATCCTTAATCTCGTGCGTACCCTTGAAACTCGTATATTTCTTTGATTGCGCATCATAAAGCTCAGAAGCCGCCACATCAAGGGCAAGAGAAATTTCCTTCCCAGGCTTATACCCTGCCTTCTCAATCGCCTGAACAAGCAAATCCAACACCGCCTTCGAACTCTCAATCTGCGGCGCAAAACCACCCTCATCACCAACCGCAGTAGAAAGCCCCTTGCTCTTCAAAATCTTCTTCAGTGTATGAAACACCTCTGTCCCCGCCCGCAACGCCTCTTGAAAAGAAGTAAACCCATGCGGAACCACCATAAATTCTTGTATATCCACAGAATTATCCGCATGCTTCCCACCATTAAGAATGTTCATCATTGGCACGGGGATTGTCCACTTCTGAGGCACTTTATTCGACAGAAAAGCAAAATACTGATACAACGGAATACCGCTTTCCAAAGCCGCCAACTTCGCATACGCCAAAGAAACACCAAGAATCGCATTCGCCCCCAGATTTCCCTTATTAGCAGTTCCATCAAGCTCTATCAGCAAACTGTCCAAATCCTGCTGACCTTTAATTTCTTGCCCAATCAAATGAGAAGCAATAGGAGAATTCACCGCTTCAACCGCTTTCAGTACACCCTTTCCAAGATATCGTTCCTCATTGCCATCCCGAAGCTCCAAAGCCTCTCGTGAACCAGTAGAAGCACCAGAAGGCACAATCGCTGAGGCACTCGACTCATGGCTATGCAACTCAACTTCCACTGTTGGATTTCCTCGTGAATCCAACACTTCACGCCCAATAACCTTGGTAAGACTCAACATGTATGTGTTCTCCTAATAAAAATTTTGGTCGTATCAAAGTCCCCCTGAGAAGGGGAATTTAGTGGGTTCAACACCCCCACAGTCCTATCGAAAACTATGTCCATTATCCCGAACCACAAGCAATAATTCTAGTTTCCGTCACCACCATATGCATTAGCACATCATGCTTTTCACGTGGAAGAAATGGAACAATTTGGCAATCAAACGCCAAACCAACCACTACTGTTGTTGGTAATAATTGCGAAAGCAATCTATCAAAAAACCCTTTCCCATGCCCAAGACGGTTTCCTTGTGTATCAAATGCCACTCCAGGTACAAAAACTAAATCCAAACGTTGTACATCAGACAACTGCTCACATCCTCTTTTCGGCTGCAACAAGCCCTTGTACCCCCGTTTCAAATCCAGCCAAGTATGAACACGGTACACATCCAACAACACTTCCTGCTGACACACTTTTGGCAAATAAACACCTTTATTCAATCCCCACGCCGATTCAATAAGAGCATGCGTTCGCACCTCATTCCCATAAGACGCATAGCCAAGAATCAGCTCCGCCAAAATAAATTGCGGAAGAGAGACAACACTGGAAATAATCGAGGTACTTTTTTCTCTAACCTCAACCGGCGATAACAAAGACCTACTGGCTAATGCAGCCTTTCTAATTTCTATTTTACTGATTTCAGTTTTCAAGATTATAAAGCTAATACCATCTCAATGGTAACAAGCCGCCTCGTCAAACAAAAGAAGAAGCGATACAATCAGAAAAGAACGGGGTAACGCATACAATGTATACAAAAAAAACTAAAAAACAACAGCAAGGGTTCTCCCTACTTGAGGTAACTGTAGTAATCGCAATGCTTGGCATACTGGTAGGTGTAGGAGCTGGAAATCTTTGGTATGGCAGAAAAAAAGCCCTCATGGACAAAGATATACTCTCATTAACCGGCAACATCTACCAAACTAAAAAATACTCACTTTCTATCAAACAAACAGCAGACGTCTCAAGTCTCCCCGAACCAGATTTTAATGACACATTTCTCGGATACGCAATCCACCTTCAGGTAAATGACCCCAATTACACCATCTACGAAGTATGGACAAACCCCCAACAAACACCTGCGGCTTTCAGTCAGACCATTCCTCAAAGAAAAAAAACAACAACACTGGAGTGGACCAGTATAGTTCAGATTTCCCCCGAAGCCGGTGACAATAGCATCGATTTTCTCTACAAAAAGCTAACCGGCAGTGTTGTCTCTTCCGCGGGATTTTCTCCCGAAACAGATTCCGTTGAACTAATAATTCGATCAAAAAACGATACTTCCTTAGAAAGAAAAATGTATATTTCCAACGGTGGATACGTAACTGACCAACCTCCAATAGCAGTAGCGACAAACACCCCCACACCAGCTCCATAAACATCCATCCTGAATAAAAAAAATCCTGCAATAATGCCAAAACAAAGCAGTATTACAGGATTTTTATCAAACAAATTCAATAAAAATTAGGCAGTGATCTCATCATCCGCCAACGCTCTTTCATCATCAGCATGCGTAAAATCAAAATCAATTTTCTGATAAGAAAACAACTCTGCATCCTTAAATAAGCGTTTAATTTCAGTTTTTGCAGTCTCTACAGAATCAGAAGCATGAATAATATTATACTGCTGGCTCAACGCAAAATCACCACGAATAGTGCCAGGATTTGCATCACGAGCCTTCGTTATCCCGCAAAGTTGTCGAACAACTCGCACAGCGGCTATACCTTGCCAAGCAAGTACAACACAGGGAGAACTCTGCATAAAAGACTTGATTTTTGGGAAAAATGGTTTGTCTTTAACATGTGAGTAATGTTCTTCAAGAATGACGTCGGAAAGCTCCATCATCTTGATTCCAATAAGCTTAAAACCCTTTTGCTCAAAGCGTTCAATAACTTTCCCAACAAGATTACGCTGCAAACAATCGGGTTTAAGGATAACAAGTGTTTGTTCAATATGCATTGATATACTCCATTATAGTGTTCCACAATAACTTTACGGCATTACAAAAACGAACACAACTACTACAATACCCAACAACAAGTATATACCTAGTTATACATCGGGATAGTTAAAAACTTCCCCGCATGCTATACAATAAAACCATTGCCTCCATAGCTCAACGGATAGAGCACAGGTTTCCTAAACCTGGGATATAGGTTCGATTCCTATTGGGGGCACCAGAAAAAAGATGAAGAAGTGCGAGAAATAACGAGGGAACCAATGAATACCTATTCACTAAAAAAAATTTGTCTCATAATCAGTCTTTTTCTTTTAACCACCTCTTGCACACCCACAAATAATTCCCAACAACAAAACCCTACCCAGACAATACCTGCTGCAACTACTCCAACCATGGCTCTCAACAGCTTTTTTGATCTCATTTTTGAAGAAAAACTACAGTATCCGGAATGGAAAGCTATTACATCGACAATCGCTATCAAAGAGCTTCCGATCACACAAAACAGCAAACGTATTGATGTTGTAGTGGTAGTCAAACTTTCACCAGAACAAGCAGAAATTTCCATCCTTCAAGACACCCAGAAACCGCTTTTTGTTGACGAGTGGAGAGAACAATCTGGCGCACAAGTCGTCATCAACGGTAACTACTTCCAAGAAAACTACCACACTGCAGGATTTCTAAAAACCAACGGAAACGTATTCGGGGAAATAAGATCGCCCTATGACGGCATATTCCTAGTAGCCAATGGAAAAGCCGAGGTACGCTATCTAAAAGAAAAACCTGTGAAAAACACCGCAACTATCGAATTTGGCATAACCAATTTCCCAATGCTTATTGCTAATGGAAAAAATCTCCTTTCCGGCAAGGCTACCGAACAACAAAGAAGAACCGCCATCGCGCAAACTTCAGAAGGAATGCTACTCCTCATTGTGACCAAAAGGATGTCCTTAACACTGGCAGGACTTACTGATTTTCTGGTACACAGCGATCTTTCAATCACCAACGCACTTAACCTGGATGGAGGTGCTTCAACAGGACTATCCATTAAAACCACCGACTTTGACTACAACATCCCATCCTTTGACCAAGTGCCAAACGTTATTGTAATAAATGAACAATCTTGACAATCTGTACAAAATAGACTATGATTGAGTGATTTCAAAACAGAAAAGGAAATCGTCATGGTCAATCAATCATTGGTAAAAACAGTCGCACTCTTCGTAGTAAAAAATCTAATTTTTGCTATCGTGCTGCTTTTCGTCATCAGTGAGCTGTATCCCGCTGGTCCCTCATTTGCCACAAAAAACACGGCGAATAAACCAGTAGAACTAACACTGCAACAGTAATACCTACTCAAAAAAAACTTCTTGAATCAGCAACACCTACCGCTATGAAAACGATTTGCGTACAACATATAAAACAAATACCCGTAGTGCTTGTCGGGATACTGATAATACTCGTAACACAATCTTCATATATACAGGCACAACAAAGCCTTTCAGTTTCACCCTCTGTTGTTGAATCTCTTCACAAAAAACAAGATGAAGAGCTACAACAAAAACTATCTCTAAAAAACTACTCCTCGCTTCCCTTAACCCTCAGTATTTCTGTATCGGATATCCCTGCGGGCAATCAAGTTTTTCCCCCAAAAACCTCAGGCATCAGCGAAATAACCTCCCTTTCATCATCCAGCCTTTCCCTAGAAAGTGGCGAAGAAAAGGAAATAACACTCACCATTCGAAAAAAAGAAGAAAATCCTAGCCTACAATATGCTGGAAATATCATCATAGCCGGACAACCAAAAGATAAAGAAAACGATCAAAACACTGTGGCAACAACACTTTCCATTGTTGTCCCCGCAATTATCAGTTTCAACGATGAAACACAACCTTCAACAGTTGCAATACAATCCTTATCATCATCTGGATTTTTCTTTCTTGAACCCGAAACTATTAATTTCACCGCTGCGGTGGAAAACTCGACAAGCCAATTTGAAAAACCGCAAGGAATGATCATTATTCGTGATCTGACAGGAAAAACCATTGATCAAACACCAATCAATCCAACGGGAAAAATTCTTCTCTCTCAACAAAAACGAGAATTCACAACCACTTGGAAACCTCGTGCAAGCGTAGCAAACATCTTCGTCGCCTCTGCAATCATTACTGATCCAAATACTGGAGAGGTAAGCACTCCATCAATCTATGTAATTACCGTTTCTAAAACATGCATACTTACATTTATTTGTCTGGTATTGCTCTGTAGTCTCCTCATCATTCGCTGGCGAAAAAAGCGGGTGAAAACATGAAAAAAAAAATCCTTTTTACCCTAGCACTTTGTGTCATTACCCTTGTTATTCTTACCGCAAGCAACAGAATACCCCAATATTCATCCTCCAGTAGACCCTTAACAATCGACATTGCCGCGACAGTCAAGCCACCTGCACCAGTAATTACGTTTCCACTTCCTACTGACAACTTTTCCTCAACTGACCAAAATCTGGCAATAGAAGGATCCGGTTATCCGCTTGGAACCGTTTATATTCAGGAAAACGGCATCACAATATGCCAAACACAAGCCAGTATGGGAACAATACCCGATGGAGGGAGCTTTTCCTGTATTCCTCCTGTTCCGTACAGCCTAGGCGCACATACGTTTGACGTATTTATTCGCTATGCAGGAGCAGAAAGCGATCATACCCCCGTGATTGGTC
>JBAXVQ010000005.1:0-56406 GCA_037128935.1 bacterium
ATCCCACCAACATTGAGCAATTACAAAGACTTTCCCACCTTCCATAAAACCAATTTCAAACAACGCTAATCAAAAAATGCAAATCCCCCCCTACTCCACCTCAATCCTCCTCACCTCCCCCACCCCACGCAAACTCGACAAATACAAATGCTCAGCCCTCGGTGGATTGGCAACAAATGAACCCGGCACCTTTGCCCGCAGTAAATACGCAAACGTATGCGTCCCCGCTGGCAAATAGCCCTTATAAAACTCCACCCGATTGCTCAACGTTTTCTTAAAATTCGGCCAGACAAACCCTTTTTCCTTATACGATTGCTCATTCTCCTCATCCGTAACAATCGGCTCAAAACCCGCCGGCATAAAATCCACCACCCGCAAATAGGTCATTTCCTTCGACAAATTTACCTTCAACTGCACATGCACCACATCCCCCACACTCACCCGTTGCACCGACGAACCCGCATCATTTAAATACGTCTTCTGCACACCAATACTCGTATCATCCGCCTGCGTGTTATCATACGTCGTCTTCTGCTGATCAAGCAGATACCGAAGCGTCCCCGATCCATACGTACGCGAAATATCCAACCCAATCGTCCCTGTTCCGGTCCCCTTCTCAACATCCACAAACACTGGCAAATGATAATTCCCCTGCACCTTCTCCGAAGCTATTTCATTGCCATTTACCTTCACTGAGTACCCCATATCACTAGACTGCACCTTATCCTGAAGCACGTACTCTACTAAACTCGTCATCACCAACGATGAAGAAAGTGACGTATCCCACAAATACCCCGACTTACTAGAAAGCATCCAACGCACAATCTTCTCTTTTATATCCTTGGAAGCACCCGTCTGTAAAGCAAGTTGCAAAGCCATCGCATTCGCGAAAGAACTCCCCGCAAACATCTGCTGCCCACTCCCCGGATTCCCTTCCCAAAACATCATGTTATCTTTGTAAATCGCCAGTTGTTGCAGATGAGCAAACACCTCTTTCGCCTTATCTTGCTGTTTGGACTCCACTAACCCCAACCCCTGAAACGCCAATGCTCCATCAGAAAGCTGCTGCACCCCATCAAACGTCTGCAACGAAGATGTCACATCCTTACCTTCCAGCGCCAACACATACAACGCAAAAAGCTTTGTATCAGAAGAAATCGTTGCATTCGAAGAAAGTGCCTGAAGATAAGAAAGAGCTTTAGTTACCATCGCATCAGAGATTTCTTGCTGTTTTGCCTTGGCTTTAGAAAGAGCAAAAGCCGTATATACCGTCAACTCTGGATCCGAAGCCTGACCAGGAAACCACCCCCAACCACCATCACTATTTTGCGCCGCACTGATTTTGTGCAGATTGCTCTCCAAAGCCTGTTGCAGGTAATCCTTCCACAAACTATCTTGCACACCCAAAGCATCATACTGCTTGTACACCAAAGCAATGGGGAGAAAGTTAGACACAACCTCCTCATGTGAAGTAGTCGCATGCACACCAAGATACTGCATTGTCTCATAACAATACGCCAATATGCTGGGATAAAGATGAAGAAACGCCGTAGCACCCTTCTCAGTATCAAATTGCACTTGGGTGGATGGATAAGACACATCTCCGCCCTTGCTGCTTACATGAGTAAAACCCGTAGGATACACCGGCAATTTTTGCTCATAGCTTTTCGAAATACCACTTGTCTGACCATGCACCTGAAGAGCCACTCGAATCTCAGAAACGGCGTTAGCCTTTACTTTCCAAGAAACTTCCTTGCTCTTGCCATTGTCCAACTGCACCGTTACTTTCGCATCAGTGTTCAAGGTAAGAGATGAAGGATCCATCGCGACATCAAAGGTATCTGCTGCACCGGAAAAATTCTGCAACGTCCCTTTGATAATAACCTCATCTTCCGAAGTCACAAAAAGCGGAACCATAGGCTCGAAAGCAACGTTTTTCTCCACCGGAAGCAACCGATAACTACTGCCAATTCGTGGATAAATTTCATCAACAGACACCGCCCGAACAACCAGTAACCAACGATTGAGCGCATCAGGTAAACGCAGCGAAACTTCGGCCTTCCCTTTCTCATCAGTCTTAATGGTATCTTTCCAGAAAACACTAGAGCCAATAGCTGTAGGAAAAGCCCCCCTCATCGAAAGTTGATCAACCGTAGCCACCTGAAGAGAGTTATTGAACACTCCCGATCGCTCTGCCACGCCATAAAAAGATGAAAAAATATCCCCCGAGAAATCACCAGTTGCGCCAAATGACGACGCAGCAACAAGGTTAACAGAGAGAACTGCGCTTTGAGCCTGCCCATCAAATGTTGTAGTAGAAATAGAAGCTTTTAATTCCTGTCCAGGAAAAAACTGATCCTGTTGTGGCAAATCAACATGCACAGCCAAAGCATGGCTGCTGGAACGAACAGGCACACTGAACGAAGAAGTAAGCACCTGATCATTAGAAACCAAAAACGCATGTACCCGCACCACTCCTGCACTTTGTTGTGTAATAGGAAGATCAACCATCGTAAGAAAATTCTTGAGTTCAACCAACTGTTGAGTCACACCATCTTGCTCGATAGACAACAACACAAACCCATCATTCCGTGGTGACAAAACCGCAATTTTAGCCGTTTCTCCAGGGCTATAAAACTTCTTATCCCCCACCACCTGAAAGGAATTCTTCCCCGCCCAAGAAGGCGACTGGTCATCAACACAAATCAATGAATCCTGCAGTGTAATACTGTTGCCACTAACATCATCAGCCTTAGCAACCAACGCGTAATTACCAGGTTTGCTTAGGGTAATCTGAAAAGAAAACTTGCCCGCCGCATCTGTCTGCCGCGCCTTGAACTCTACCTGCTCAGACTGTTCTGCATACGTATAGATTTCATGGCTTTCAGAAGAGTTGGGAATTGGAATATCACGAACTTTCTTTTTATCCCACCATTTTCTAAACACTGTTGCTTTTGTGTTGATGTTAGGAAGAACCTGTCTTCGATGATCTTCGGTTTTAAGTAGCACATCAAATGGCGTTCCCACCTGCAGAAAATTCTTCTGCTCGTCCTGATACCCAAGCGCAGCATCCCCACGATACACAACAATATGATCACCACCCCGAACAACCTGTTTTCCCTGCTCATCCAGCCAAAGCTGAATACTCAACACTTTATTCTGTAAAGCATCTTTGAGATCAGTGGAAAAGTTGAGAATACCTTTCCCATCAGGACCCAACTTCACTTTTCCTTCAGCAAAAACCGAAGAAGATAAGGGTTGAGAAGCATTGTGAAGGTAAGTAAAATCATCAGAATACTGAAGAAACTCCGGCAGAGTAAAATCCGCAACAGTCACTGTATAATTCAACTCTTTATCAGCTAGAACCTGCCCATCCTTACTACTACTTTCAATTGCAACCGACGCCTTGTCCTTACTGGAATACTCACGTTTATCAGCTATAACTTGCAAAGAAAATGCTTGAGGATCACCAACCGTGAACGAAGCTACCGAGGGCACAACTGCCTCCCCAAAATACATCGAGATCGAATACTCCCCAACTGGAAGCGTAGAAAGAGAGAACGAACCAACCACAGAACTTGAAGCATCAACAATAAGTTCCTTGCTCAACACCCCAGTTCCTTGTTTTTTCCCCACGATAGTAACAAGGACTGACGTCTTTTCGGGGACTTTGGCATAGCGATCAGCAATAGTTTTTCGAACAACCGCCTGAAACTGCAATGTTTGGTTAGGCTGGTACACACCCTGACTCAAAGAACAAAACACAGAATAGAGAGAAGCAGAAGGATCACCAGCAGAAAGAACTGCATAGCTGCCATCTTTCTCAGCTACATACAAAGCGCTATTCTGCTTGGTAAAAGTAACAAGCCCTTTATCATCACTGGACTGACTGGATAAAACCACTGCACCATTCTTTAACGAATACCCCTTAACCACTGCTGCTCCTACTGCCTTACTACTCTGTATATCAGCCAGCCAAAAACTCTGTTGCGCCCCATCTACAAACTGCATCATAGCCAACTTTGTTACCACCACTTCCGTCCGAATAAGCGTTTTCCCCCCTGAGACAACAGTCAGTAAAAATACCCCAGGCTCTTTCACTGGAAACTGAGCAAAATGCTCAACATTTTTTCCCGACTTTGGCTGCTCTGACCACTGCTGAATTGTCTGAATTGAAGGTACCACAGTACCTACACTCTGCTCACTTGAAGATGAATCCGTACCTTGCTCCTGCAAGACCGCATCAATCGAACTTCGAGAAAAAGTAAATTCCAGTGGACTGGTCAGATCAGAATAATAGAAAGAAAAAAGATGATCAGCGTTGTAGTAACTTTCAGACACCAGCTTTTGCCCATTGAGCACCGGATAATCCTGCGCACGATCACCAGCAGTTACAAACGTCCATGAAAAGTCATCCGATAAAGCTTCACCAGCACCCGTTTGAAGCCCTTTTGTCAGGGTAACTTTATACTCTGTTTCCTTTTGTAAGGACGAAGCTGGAATAAAATTTGCATAAAACCCATCGTACACAAACGTCCCATTCACCGAAGGAGAAATAGAAAAATGTTGAGGAAAAGCATCCGTCACCACCGTAGAATAATTAAACTTCACACGTACAGGAGCGGAAACCGGAACGACAAAGGATCCATCACTTGGGGAAACAGATGCAACCCCAAACCGTTCCCTGGTAGTCACCTTCCACATGCTATTTCCTTCAACAAACCCGGCAGAAAACGATACTGTATAGGTCGTTTTAGCTGCTAACAATTGTTTCGGGGAAAATACCAACTCACTCTTACTTGCACTCCAAGAAAAATCCCCCTCAACTGCAGGTTCAATTTTAAAAGCTTTCTGTACCTTCTCGGTATTCACATTACCGGAAAAAGTAAATGTAAACGTTCCATCAACGGGAAATGAAGAACTCTCAGCCTCAGCAGCGAAAACCACGGTATTCTTTGAAAAAGAAAAAAGCGAGAGTTTGTGAGTGAAAGAGCTATAAAGAGCCATACCAACGAGTAAAACAATAACAAAAGAAAGAAATGACTTGGTAAAAAAAGAACGTACCTCAGAAGACGAAAACCACGTGAATTTTTTTTCGAACCGTGGAATGATTTTGCCAACTTTATCCTTAAACGAACCAGGCGCATCACTGAGTATTGAACCCAATGATTCCCCTTTTCTCATTCTCAAGAGAATATCACGTGCGTGTTTTTTTTCTTTTTGCGAAGGTGTCATAGACCTCACTTATTAAGATAAACAAATAGGAAAAAAGCAAAGCACAACATAAAGCCCTATCAACTAAATCATAAAAAAATTTACACTTCTAACAACTAATATACCCGAATTGGAAACCATATGTGAGCTATTCCTAATGGATCACCATTTTTAGGATTTGGCATCCAGTTTTCGCCAAAAGCCAAAGAAAGATCCTCACGGTAAAATGAATCGTTATATAACGTTGAAGGATCATCATAAAGACTGTTTGATGATGCCCCAAGAGGAATATAGAAATGAAAAGCAAACGTCCCCTCACTCATAGGCTCAACATACCGTTCGCTTAACAAGGCTGCACGAGCATTTGGAACCATACTGTTGGCCGAAGGACCCCACGTTAACACATCAGCAAAATAACTTTGTCCAAAAAATACTGAATTAGGATCACTATAATTCTGAGGCGTAGAATACCGTTCATCCTTATACACATACAAACCAAGCTTTTTGTTGCCCATATTCTGCCAGATAACATTTCCAGTATTTTGAAACGACACTCGAGCATCTACAAAACCATCTCGCACACCAGAAGCAACCCCAAATGGAAGCTGAGATTTCCAAGTTGCTTGATAAAAGGGATACTCCGAAGCCCACGTAGCTCCCTCGTCCTGAGAAATAAGCAGTTTATTATCATTCGGAAAATAAGCCACCACTCTCAGCGGACGATAACGATCAAAATAGTATTGCACTGATTCCCCATAATTCTTACCTGGTTGATTCCAAACTTTAATCACATCAGTAGGTTTATATTCAGTGAGTTCACTGCGCAAACGACTAGTTTGATAAACCATCTCGCGAGTATAATAATACGTCACTCGATTTGCAGGGTGAAATTGTACTCGATCAACCGGTGATGACCCAGCAGGAAAAACCAACTCCGTCCATGCCATTCCCTCATCAAAAGATTGATATACATGCTGATTATTCTGAGGATCAACGGCCAACGCCACCATATGATTGATCTGAGTAGGATCAACGGCCACATAATACATCTTGTTATCTGCTGGAAAATGAATGTTAAGTATCGGAAAGAAAGACTGCCCTTTATCAGTTGAATGATACAAAGAAGTTGTCCACGTGTTATTACCATTGGGATGCGAAACAATTGCAAACCAAGGAAAGAGATAGCGGCTAGCCGTTAAACCAACATATGGATACACAAGAACACTATCCGAGGAAGAAGCAACAGACAAACCCTTTAGCTCCATGAGTTCCCAATGCACTCCTCTATCCGGAGAACGGTAAACTTTAGTCGTTGTCTGATGTGTTTCAGGTGAAAATTGATAGATATAAATGTAATAAGGCTTATCAATATTGTTATCTGCGATAATTTTAAAATAATATTGATATTGATAAGAAAGGGTAGGTAAACCTTCCAGATCAACCTGGCCAAACGTCACCCCATTATTTGCTGACTTGAAAAAAGCCATCGCCCCCTGCTCGTTAACCCTGAGTAGATAGAGGGTTTCAGGGTCACGAGGATCGATAGCCAGAAAGTTCTGCGTTTTAAACGTTTTAAGTGTTATATTACTCTCAAGCCATGAAAGCCCCTTGGTAGAACTCGAAAAAAACTCATTATCCCGAGTAAAATACATCGTGTCCTGAGTCCTTATATCAAAATTAAGGTCATAACCACCTAGAGACTCAAACGCAAACGCACTTCCACTCAAGAACAATAGAGAAAAGAACAAAATACCCAAGGAAATAAATCTTCGCATGATAGTTTTCTTTCTGTTAAACTCTTTCTATTATAAGACGAGAGTTACAATATGCACATAGTGAAAATATGAAAAACTTTATATTCTTTCTTCTACGAACACTTATACTGATACTGCTTGCTGGCGTGGTATTTCTCTGGGCAAGAGGAGTGTCATTTGATTATAAAAATAATAGCTTTCAACAGTTAGGTATTGCATCAATAACCACCAGTCCCCCCGAAGCCGAACTTACCGTAGATAGTGAAATTAAAGGATTAACACCCCAAGAACGAGTAATTCTTCTCCCTGGCACCCACAACTTTCAAGTAACAAAACTTGGGTTTCGCCCTTGGAAAAAAACAATCTTGGTCAGCGAGAATCAAGTTGAGCATCAAGACAGTATACTGCTCATACCAGAACAAATTTCACAATCAAAAACAATCTTTCCAAAAGCAGAATTTATTCAACCTTTGTTGTTTCAGAATCAAACAATTGTAATAACAGACAAGAAACAACTTGCAATCATTGATAATAGCAAAAAAGAAAATATGGGAAGATTGATTGTTAAAGGTGAACTATTGGGCGACAAAATCAAAACATTTACCTTGTCAGAAAATGGCAACAAAGCACTCTATGTCACGGTAAATGCCAACACAAATGCATTGATTTTTTCAGTAATCGATATTGGACAGCAAGTAAAATTACTTTTTTCCAACACGCTAATTACACCTTCAAACAACATAATCACCGAACCAGAGTTTAAAAAGGTAATTCTCTCAGATCAATCATTCACAGTCATCACCACTCATGAGATTATCAACTATGACTTCAACTCAAGAAAAAGTGACAGAATATACAACACCAGTAATGTAATACTTGATGCCACCATCAAAAAAGGCTCACTGTTTTTTATGGATAGCACATCATATGTGCTCCAAGAACAACCTACTGGTGAAGTACAACTAGTAAAAGGACAACCATCTGGTGCACAGACCATTTTTTCGTCACTGACCTGCTCTATTGGCTCAAGAAAATTTCACATCCTCCAAAATCCCGATTTTCTGGCATTTAATTGCGGAAATGATCTCTATGCCTTCGAGCTGGGATCAAAGAATCTCTATCTACTCGCTGAAGAAAATGCTACACTAATTGGTGACGAAAGCACTAGTTTGTGGTACACCTCAAACAACTCAATCAGAAGATTCTTGTTTGCAAACAAAATCGACTATGAAGCCATAGAAACTGTACCGGGAAAAATCAGTACATTTCTTCCCATCCCTCAGTTTAAAAGAGCCTTCTTGGTATATCTGCAACCTGAGTCGTCTTCCTACCAAGCACTTCTTTTCGAGGATGACGGAACCAACAGTGAAGACATTGGAACAATTTCCGATCCCTCACAAGATGTAACAGTAGATTGCGTTGCTCGTTTAACAACTATAGTATGCTACAGTAATCATACGGATAGTCTTGAACAAACCACGTTATCCTTACAACCCAATACTAACGATGAACATTGATCAACCCCCACAACCCGTATACAGAAAAAATGTAGCCGCAGTCATCATGGATGAGAATAACTTCATTCTTTTGGCAAAACGCCGCAAAGCACACAACCACTGGCAATTCCCTCAGGGCGGGGTGGATGAAAATGAAACATTTGATGAGACACTCTTTAGAGAACTAGGTGAAGAGCTAGGGACAAAAGAATTTAAAATCCTTCAAAAAAGCTCACAAACATTTCGTTACAACTGGTCGAAAAAGAATCGAGATAGCAGAGGCTCCGGAACAGTTGGACAAGAACAAACCTATTTTCTTGTACGATTTCTTGGACAAAAAAAAGACATAAAACCCGACAAAAGAGAATTCGACACTATAGAATGGGTTCCATTCGATCAAGTACTCATAAAATGTGCAAAAATTAGAAAACCGCTCTATGCCAAGGTTCTGCAAGAATTTGAACAGCGTATCAAGGAGAAGAAATGCCCTCCACCAGCAAAAACCATACAAAAACCCCTGAAAGAAACCTATTCACAAGAATCTATAAAATCGTTGACCAAATTCCTGCAGGAAAAGTAGTTACCTACGGCCAAATAGCAAGAAAACTCGGCAACCCCCGACTAGCCCAAGTCGTTGGTTGGGCACTCCACGTCAATCCCTCCCCTATAAAAACCCCCTGTCATCGTGTTGTAAACCGCGAAGGAAAACTCGCGGAAAATTTCGGGTTCGGCGGATGGGAAACACAGCAAGAGCTTCTCAAAAAAGAAGGCATTACATTTGAAACACCGCATAAAGTTGATCTGAAAAAATTTGGAACATCAGAATTATAACCAGCAACATAAATAGAATACTTTTGTGCAAACTCCCCCCAAAAAGCATCCGCTAGGCACCCCAGACATCCGTCAGGCATAAAAAAGCATCCGCAGGCATTCCAAAACACTCGTCAGGCACCCGCATTTCCTCACACCAGGGATAGGTCAACACCCACACCAGTCGACCGCGAAACCTCGCCACCCCACCCCATCTCTTGGTTGCAGCCTCACGGGTACACCCTCAACCTCTTCCCCCGCCCTTTGATGCCCGTCTAAATACGTCGTAACCCTCAACGCGGGATTTATTTCGACTTGATTTTTTTGGTTACTTTTTTTATCAAGCAAAAAAGTAACTCGCCATACCAGGCGAAAACCTCCGAAGATCATAGGTTCACTGCTAACAAACAACCACAAATACTTAATAATTATAGAGAACTGAATTATAACTACTTCAGGTGAGGGTATTTATTGTTCTCTCCACAAAATCCCGAATTTCCCAACGCCTATCAGACGGATGCAACTTAAACATACTAGGTCGAACAACCAACGAAGGCTCTTTCTCATGCATAACGCGTGTTGGAAACTCAGACTTCTGCCGATTAATAATCGAAAATAACCGCCGCTTTTGCAACCCAAACAAACAAACATTTACCCAATCCCCAATGCACCCCAAAAAGAACACTGAAACCACACAACGAACAGTGCACTGAAGAAAAGTACGTTTACACTTCAGTGACTGTTCCAGTGTCCAATTAGGTAAATCATCCCCAACCCAAGAATTGGCCTTAGCAAACTCCGCATAAGCCCCATCATCAAGCATCGGAATCAATGTTGCCATCCAATAAAGGAAGTACACATCATTTCCCTTCTCCAGCTGAAGTAGAGAAAAATCAAAATCCTGTTCCTCAACCCAAAAACCCAAACAAGCCTGATCAGTGAACTGCTTTTTACTAATCTTTAATCCAAGAATTGCTAGCCAAAACAGAACAATAATTCTAGTAATACTCATTCGATTCTTTGCAGTGATAATAAATAAGTCTATATCACTATTCTCATGCGCAGCTCCAAAAGCCACACTCTGCGATACACAAACCGATCGAATAAAAGGAATCCACCCAAGTGCACGAACAATTAAGTATGCTCGATCCAGCTTTTTTTTAGTGATCATTTGTCGTTCTGACATCTCAATCTGCGAATATACTCTCATCCCCCAATAATCACCTGAGCGAACGAATAGCTTTCGCAACAACACATCATTTTCAAGAAATAAAGCCAGCTCACTCTTCGGCAAAGAAGAACGAAACAACCTACCATAAAGTTCCTGAGAAGTAAGGGGAACAGAGAAGTAATCAAAGAAAACCAACGGATAAAGAACTGCTTGTTGATCTTTAGTTAACACTAGGGCTACTCACTTATCACCTACTCTTCCATAGTAATTTCTACTCGGAATTCTGATGTTCCCATCAACCATCAGCAAAAGAAAAAAAACTTCCACTACTCTATAACAACATCCTCATGCGAAAGCACAGTACCATTCTGCGCATCTACCCACACAGCCAGACCTTTAGATTTTGCACCAACCGGTTTGAAAACAATTTTCCAAAGAACCTCAGACTTCCCACTCTCTGAATAAATACTCTGTGTTCGTAACTCATCCTTTTCATACAAAATAAACTCAGGATTCACATCACCAAGCACTTGGTTAATGTACTGAGCTGTTGCACCATCTTTAACAACAAGTTCCAAAATTTTTGGACTATCCAATACCAGGTCTTTAAGATGCTGCACATATCCCGAAACATCTTTCCCTGTACCTTCATACTGTTGTTTAACACCACTTTTATCTACTTCTACATGCAAGGTTTTTTTTGCCTTCTCAGATGCATACACCACATCCCAAGATTTTGCAGCTCCCTTCCAAGTTACACTTTTCGAATCAAGAGAAATAAATAATGCATCACTCTGCCATGCACTACCTTTTGCCTTTGCAGCATCAAAAGCTGTCTTTGCAGAAATATACGAAGCAAGCTCATCAGCATTCAGTCCAGGGTAATTTTGACTAAGGATCTCTTTGCCATCACCAGAAAAAAGAAGTGCTGGTTTGGTAACCATCAAACCTCCACCAACCACAACCAGCACCACTGCAATAAAAATTACCAGTGAGGGAATATTTTTTCCAAACTGAATACCTTTTTTTTGTGCCATTATCCTACTCCTTTATATAAAAAATTATTTTACTACTAAACTAATAGCGGCCAATCGAGATTGCTCCGCCTTCTGTAAAGAAAGCTGAACTTGTTTACGCCACGCAGTACCCAACTCCAACTCTCTCTGAAGAAAAGGAATCATTGACTGAGTAACCACTTCTGGTGACGGCCCGCCAACACTCACCCGACGTAACAAAACGTTCTCTGGGTTTTGTAAATCAACCAACTCATTATCAGAAAGCGCAACTGCAACACCAGCTTGCTTCCGCGCCTTTTGGAAGCTTGTTGAAGAAATTTTTTCTTCCCCAGCCTCCATGGCATACTTAACCGCCAATTCAACCAATTTCTTCGCCTGACGAAAAGCTAGTCCACGTTGAACCAACCCTTCAACAACATCTGTTGAAGTTAAAAAATAGCGCTGTGAATCAGCAAGCATCACTGTATCATTAACAGTCAAAGTCGATAGCACTTCACCAAGCAAAGTCGCGACATCCGATGATTGCCACAACACATCCATAACAGCATACTTTGTCATCTGAGTATCTCTGTTTAAACCCAAAAAACTATCTTTCACAATGCTACCAATTGCCAAAGCCTGACCTGCAACATATCCTGCTTTTCCTTTGATCAACTCAAGCACATCAGGATTTTTTTTCTGGGGCATAATGGAACTACCAGTGCAATAAGCATCATGAAGCACAATATAATTGAACTGTTTAGTGGAAAATAAAATGAGTGTATGAGAAATATTTGCCGCATGCAACAGAAAACTCTCAATACAATGCACAAGATCTTTCTCAGGCTCACCACGATGCAACACTGGATCAAGGCTACTGGGTTCTACACCGGAAAAGCCAAGTAAATCAGCCACATACTTCCTGTCCAATGGAAAACTAGTCCCATAGCTTGCGGCACCACCAAGCGGGCTGACATTGTACAGATCAAACCACGCCTGAAGTTTTTTGAGATCACGAACAACCGCTACCGCAAAACTCCCCAACATATGCCCAAACGTCGTAACCATTGCTGGTTGATAATGGGTAAAACCAGGCATTACAGTATTTTTATACTGATCAGTAAGCTTCACTAACACTTCTAATAAACCAATAAGCTCAGTAGAGAAAACCAGAGCCTTCTCACGAAGAAACAAACGAGTATCAAGCACAACTTGATCGTTTCTCGACCGAGCTGTGTGGAGCTTACCACCAACTTCAATCCCCAGTTCATCAATTAATGCCATTTCAATATTTGTCTGTGCATCCTCCCTCTCTGGCATAAAAACAAAACTTTCAGAGTGCAACTGAACTTCTATCTTCTGCAACCCTAGAAGCAAAGATTTGACGTCTGATGCAGAAATAATCTTTTGCTTAGCAAGCATCAACACATGAGCACTATTTCCCACAACCGAAAAAGGCAACAATTCACTATCCGCCGGAGGCATAGTCGCAATATCTCGACTAGCACAGAAAGCTATAACTTTTGCGGCTGGAGACACCGAAAAGTTACCACCCCATAACTGCTGATTGCCATTTTTTTTTGTCATCATAACCATCCTTAGACTTGAATAAAGTGTGCCTTAAAAATAATCGCTACGAACCTATTCCAATGCTATCAAAGTGATATCATGAGAACCCCTATCCAGAGATTCCAACACTCGCCCAACCTCTGCATCATGTGTAAAATAAAGCACTTGATGCTGCTGCGAAATCCTAAGTAATATTTTCAAAGCCTGCGTTAATCGCTGTTTATCAAAATGGGTAAATGGATCATCAAGGAAAAGAGGTAACGGTGTTTGCTTACTCAATAATTCACTGGCAGAAACACGGAGTGAAAAATAAAGTTGATCAATAGTTCCCTGACTCAGAGACTGCGGATTAATTTTTTTTGACAACACAGAATC
This sequence comes from bacterium, assembly GCA_037128935.1. GTDB lineage: Bacteria > Patescibacteriota > CG2-30-54-11 > JBAXVQ01 > JBAXVQ01 > JBAXVQ01. Next base: position 13,385 of record JBAXVQ010000005.1, read on the forward strand.
ATCATCAACAGCACTGTTTCGTTTTGAAAGAAATGAAGGTTTCGTCTTATTTTGGTTAAACCCCTCATAACCTCGCATAGACACAGCCACTGTCGGCCATCGCGAAAGATCAACGGTCTTATATTTACCATTAGTAATACCATAAAAATACTCTGAAGCTTTCTGGGAAAGCTGAGGCAAATACACTGCATTAAAATTATCGATCACCTCACGAAACTGATCAACAGCAAGCAAAATCGCTTTGTGTTCAAACTCAAGCTCTTGTATTGCATGTTGCAAGAATTCACCTTGTGAAAGGATTTCTGCCACACTGGTATACTGTTTTTTCAACTCCTGAATACGCCCCTGCAAGGTATACATCTCTTCCCGCAACTTAGGCAATTGCTCGATCGCCTCCTGATACTCGTGTTCCCACTGCTGCACCTGTTCAACAGGAGGTTCATAACCTTCCAGCTGGGAAAGTTGCTGTTTCAAACCAACAATTTCTAACGCTGCTTCTTCTTTCTCATCCTCAATCTGCTTAACAGTATCACTACCCATGATCGTTCTAATCTGAAGCTCACTGGTAGCCATCATCTCATCAACTAATTTCAATTTCTTCACCATCTCCGCAACCTGTTTATAATCATAATTCGAGGAAAAACCCCATCGCATCAAAAAAGCATCCAATTTCTCTTTCAACTCTTTTCTTTCGATTGCCAACCGGTTAAAATCTGAAACCCCTGGCTGTTTACGCTCCCGAAACGTAAGAACAATTAGCGCAGCAAGCAAAACAAACCCTATCCCAACAGCTGCAGTAAACACCTGAAACTGACCGGTAAATAAACTGTAAAGAACACTAAAAAAATCAATTAGCAACACAGCAAACAACACCAATCTGAGCGTGCGCATCACCGAAGGTGAATGTAAACTTGCCCCTCGAGTACTAGCATCCACTCGCTGATGCATCAGGGATTCCAATGCACTATCGATACTCGCCATACGAGCACTAAAATAAGAAAATTCATCAATACTGGATCGATTGGACAAAATACCTTTATATTCTTGAAGCTCTTCTTGGGCATCAAGTTTGTTTTTCAAAGCTTTCTCATATTCATCCAGGCGATACTGAAAAGCTTGATACTGCTTTCGCAACTCTTTTAAACGTTTTTCCAACATCTGACGACTGCGACTTTTATCAAGCAAAGATTCCAACTGCTTCAGTTTGGATTGCGAGGCATTGATAGAAATTTCCAAATTAATAACTCGTGCTTCCAAATCCTTTCGTTCCTGCTCTTGTTGCTGCGCAAGCACAAGCTGCTGCTTATTTTTTTCATATTCTTCCTGAAGTAAATCAATCTTTCCTGATTTCTCATTTCGATTTTTTTTCAGCTTCTTTCTCATTGATGAAAGATTTTCAAGGATCTCTTCGGGAGAAACACTTGATCGTCCGGTAAATACGCGTTCAATATTTTGGCTCACAGCAGAAAGATTTTCAGAAGCCGCCACAAGCTCTGTTTGGTTCACTGAAACAGTGTTTTTAAACACTTCAGGGCTATCAATTCCCAATTGATCATCAATAAACGACTGAATACTTTTACTGTCTTCATTAAACACCGTGTAAAGATGATCCTTGGGATCAAATCGTTTGAGAAATACTGCCTTTTTTTTAATATCGCGTTCAACTGCATACAGTTGAGAGCCAACCTGATACTCTAACAATACTCTACAAAGCCCAGACTCCCCCCAATGCTCAACATCCTCTCGAAGTAATCCTGTCACACGGGCACCCAAACCATAAAAAGCCGTCAAGACAGCCTGATGGATGGTCGTTTTACCAATTTCGTTAGGGCCACAGATAACATTCAAACCCTTCGCAAAAACCAACGAAGCATCTTTAAATTTTTTAAACCCCTGTAGCCTGAGTGAACGAAGAAGCATAAAATTAGTTACTCACTTTTACATGTTGCGGCTAAACCATACTCAAGCGCTTTCCGAAGAAGTCGTTTTTCTTCAGGATCAGTGGCTTGGTCTATAGAACTGCGAATACGTCGAGCAAACAAACCCAGATAGGTCTGTTCATCTTCTGGTAAATCCTTTGGAAGTTGCAAGGTCTCATCTCGAAAATTCAAATAAGCAAATTGCCCCTCAAGCTCTTCCTTGATCTTTGGCATCTGCATAAGAAAATCAACGGTGGGGACACCTGTAAGCGTTACTTTCAAGAGACGGTGAGGCGAAACTGATTTGTGCAATTCGTTGAGAAAATGATTGAGAGAAAATGTCGTACAATCATAATCCATACACTCCATTTCCATCTTGTTCATTTCGATAGGAACCACTGCAACATCACCGTTCGAAGCTATTTCACCACGGATAATGAAACGCTTGCCAAGTTCACCAACGGCAAAATCAAGCCCTTCAATTGATCCTGAGTAACACACCTTGGTCTTCTTTTCGTCCACCAACTTTGTCATCTTATGATAGTGCCCCAACGCAACATAATTAATACGTAATTTCTCCACATCTTCCAGCTTAAACGGGTAATCACGAGTAAATGTAATCGAAGGGTTTTGCCATGCTCCATGATAAAGCAAAATCGATCGACTGGTCTGAGGTTCATAATCAAATTGAGCAAGATGATTAACCGATGTACGTTTACGGTTAAACGCTATACCAACAACCGTTAAATCCAACTGCGGATCTTCATAAATATCAAAATCATATGAGGTAAAATGTCGAGTCACTGGAAAGTCCTCATTATCCCAAAAATTCCCTTTCTCATACCAATCATGATTTCCAGAAATGAGAAACGTGGAGACATTATTACGTTGCAAAATGCGTAACTGTTGTTGGACAAAAGCAATATCAACCAGACTTGGATTCGCTGAATCAAAAAGATCGCCAGAAATCAAAAAAACCTCTACCCGTTCACTTTCACTCCGCTTACCAATGGCAATACGAACAGACTCTGCAAAAGCATCCTTAATATGTTGTCGGCGAAGTTGAGCCAACTCAGGAGGCAAAAAAGCAAATCGAGCGCCTATATGTAAATCGGCAAGATGCAAAAACGAAAGCGTTGTTTTCATAAACCCCATGAGTAGTCGCCCTTTTATGCTACAATAAAACCACTGTTCAATCTAGTGATGGTATATACCGTCACAACTTCATTCATCACAATAAAAACACCTATGCCAGAACTACCAGAAGTACAAACCATTACTTCAGACCTCAACCTGCTGCTCAGTGGTGCAAAACCTACTGCAATAACAATTCTCTGGAAAAAGGTTCTTGAGAATACTACAGCTGAAGAACTTGATTCTAACCTGACAGACACTTTGGTTCGCAACTTTTCTCGCCGTGCCAAATATATCATCATGCACTTGAAAAACAATAAACACCTTGTTTTCCATCTTCGTATGACCGGAAGATTAACCATTACCAGAGAATCCCTTCCAGATGAAAAATTTCTCGAATGGAAAATACTGTTTGCTGATGGCCTAGAGCTCCACTTCCATGACCAACGTCGATTCGGAAGACTTTGGTTTTTTCCAACAACAAAAGAGTTGGAAAAATTCTTCACAGCGCTTAACTTGGGAGTTGAACCTCTTTCCGAAGAATTTACAGAAGAAGTGTTATCCAAGCTACTCAAAAGAAGTAGTATTCCACTTAAGCAATTTCTACTGGATCAAACTGCAATCGCTGGAATTGGCAACATTTACGCAAATGAAATTCTTTGGGAAGCTTGCCTTCATCCAGAAACGCTTACCACCGTCCTCAAAAAGAAACAGCGAGAACTTCTCTATAAATCCATTAAAGTGGTACTCGCCTTTGCAATAGAGAAAAGAGGAACTAGTTACTCAGACTTTCGTGATGCCCTAGGACTTGAAGGTGATTTTCAATATTTTCTCTGTGCCCACAACAAAGCAGGAACTCCCTGCCCTCGATGCGGCACACCAATAGTCAAAACCATGATTGCCCAAAGAGGTACGTACCTCTGCCTAGCCTGCCAAAAACAACAATTGAACTAAAACGTTAATAAAAATAGTTTCCATGACACTGAAAGTTTTTTATCTTTCCGCTTTTTAAGCTACGATACTACTAAACAAAGGAGCATCAGTACAAATATGAAAAAATTAAAATTCCTAGGTATATTCACTACACTACTACTTCTCGGCACAGCAGCATTGGCATACCAACCTGTCTTTTTGCAAAACGAAACAAACAATGTTTTCGAATCAGCCAGTGTAATAGATAATCCAGCCGAATCAAAGATTACATATGGAAGATTAAACACTGCGGGCGAAGTTGATTTTTACAAATTTACAGTGAACGAAAAAATCGCATTTCCAATAAAGCTATTAGTCCCCTATAACGACAAATTTGCTGATTTCAATCCATCACTTGTAGTTTTTGGCAAAGATTTTTCAGCAGTACCCACCAAACTCCCATTCACCTACCCCACTGATTACAAAGCAATCCCTGCAAAGAGCCCCTCTGAAGCCTCCAGGAGTGTGTATTATGACAAACTCCTCATGGAATACTTTTTCAGCGGCCCAGAGGCAATGGTGGATTTCAACCCCAACACAGATTATCTTGTAGCCGTCTATGACCCCCAGAAAAAAAATGGGGACTACGCCATCGCCATCGGTACAAACGAAGAACCTTCTTGGCAGAATTATTTCCAAAGTATTGCAGGGATAACACAGGTTAAACTACAATCCATCGACTGGTACCAAGCAGTTGCATATACACTTCTATTCTTCATTTTCTGGATCATCTTAAACAACCTAATATTCAACTTATTTAAATCCCGTGAGAAACGGAAAGGTTTATTCGCAGTACTGTTCAACCTGCTGATCGCTGTAATGACCGTTATCACCTGCATCGCAACAGTCACCAGACCACCAACGGTAATTAACCCACCAACCACCAACGTAGTTGCGACACCAACAACACAATCCACAACCTCTCAAAAATCACCACTCATCAAACTCCAGTCCCCCCAACCTGGTCAATTGTTTTCTGAAAACAACGTCACAGTTCAGTTTACGGTTGAAAATTTTACACTGTTACTTGACGAACAGAGTATAGGACTGACAGTAGATAATAATCCTCCCATTTTCTTTTCAGCAGCGGTACACACCATAGAAAACCTTGACCCAGGATTCCATAGTATTGCAGCATTCCTTGTCGACAAAGATAAAAAAATCATCAAAAGTGCCCAACCCGCAGTCATTAGCTACTTCTACTCCGGAGATAAAAGAACAGACAGGAAAATCGACCTCACTAAACCAACACTCCTAACTGATACCGGAGCCCAAAAACACACCATCACCTCTGATGATTTAGAGAAAAACGGATTTTGGATCGATCTGGCAACACTCAACGCTTTCATAGACAAAGATGCCTACAGGATTCAATATGCGATTGATGAAAAAACGCCCATTCAGCTACCAGACAACTCAGGAATCTTAATCAAATCAAAACTCGAAACAGGAAAACACCTTATAAAAATTTCTATCATTGACCAACAAAATGCCACTGCCGAGGGCGAGTTCGCATCACAAGTTCTCGAACTAGAAATAGCAAAATCCGCTGCAGTAGAAAGCCCAACAAACACCACGACTCCTGCTATAACACCCGTTGCAACAAATACTCCTACAGCTTAAATATAAGCTACGCCTTTTTTTGCTGTCTAACTATCTCATAGAGTACAACACCCAAAGCAACAACAACATTCAATGAACGCCCCTGCCCAATCATTGGAATAGATACTGTAATATCCGCTTCTTCCAGTACCGAATCCGCTATTCCCTCGACCTCAAAGCCAACCACCAAGGAACAAGGAAAAGGATAAAGTACCTCATCATATGGCACACTATTCTTGGTCTGTTCCAACGCAACAATTGTTGATCCCCGAGCTTTCTCTCTCTGCAGTACCGGCAAGGTTTCGTGATAATACTCCCAAGCAACCTGTTCTTCCATACCTCTAGAAACTTTGTTAATTTTCGGCCTTGGAGGAAACGGCGTAAAACCACAAAGAAGCAATCTCTCAGCTCCCACAGCCTCCACAGTTCGAAACAGTGCCCCTACGTTATACATACTTCGCAAATTATCCAGAACCACCGTAACAGGTAACCGCATAGCATTGTTTTCCTTACTGTAATAAGCTTTCGTTAAGTCATTTACTCTTTCAAAGGTATCACCTACAATGTAGGCACCTAAATGAAAGGCAACAATCATGTCTCTCATCATTAAAACGAAACACTGCGCACTCATCCCCAGCCTCCAAGAGTACATCGAAAAAAAAACCGAGAAATTCCACTCCTTTATCGAGGAAAAGGAAATTCAAAAAATCGAAGTCATCATAGAGCAAAAGGATTACAAAGACAAAGCCACAGCATATAAAGCACAGGTCACTCTTTGGCTTCTGGGAAATACCATTCTCCGAGCCGAAGAAAAACAATCAACAACCAACGCAGCCATCGACTTGGCTGCAAAAAAAATAGAAAACCAGATTGGCCGATACAAAGGTCGTTTCCAGAATCGCATTCGCCACGACAGAGCGGAAAAAATCAAAGCTGAAAGCAAAATCGCTCTTTCAGATAATTCCAATGAAGTTGATCTGGATCAATCATTATTTGAAAGCATCTTAGTAAAACGTACAAAACAGTTTCCCGTAGAAGCCATGTCCATAGAAGAAGCAGTAGAGCGCATGGAACTACTTGATCACAATTTTTTTGTTTTCCTCAACAACTCCAATCAAAAACTTAGCATTACCTACAAACGCACCAACACAGATGATGAATACGGAATCATAGAACCTCAATGGTAGCAAACCGGCATGACGTACAAAATCACTGATAATTTTGACCTCCTCCTAAAAGTCCTTCCATCCGAATTACTAAGCGCTTTTACTAAACTAAAGCTCAACCCAGATGAGATCTTAGAAATAGTCCTCGACTTTGGTCGCCAACCAGAGATAAGACTGGCAAATGACCAAGAAACAACACTACTGAAACGTGAAATCACTCTCCACGACCTAAACTATGTAGTGCAACACATAGGCGGATTCACCGAAGACAACCGTGCAGGTGTAGAACGCACATTGCATAGAATCTCTGCAATTCGCAACCGCAAAGGAACCATTATTGGGCTCACCTGCCGTGTTGGGCGTGCAGTATATGGAGTAATTGATATCGTCAAAGACGTGATTGAGTCAGGAAAATCCATCCTCTTCTTAGGTGCACCAGGAGTGGGAAAAACCACCATGCTTCGTGAAGCCGCACGTATCCTATCATCAGAAATGAAAAAACGAGTAATAATCATCGATACTTCCAATGAAATTGCCGGAGACGGCGACATCCCTCACGAAGCGATCGGTCGCGCCCGACGAATGCAGGTACCAGCACCTTCTCAGCAACACAGAGTCATGATTGAAGCCGTAGAAAATCACATGCCCCAATCTATAATTATCGATGAAATCAGTATCTCTGAAGAAACCACCGCAGCAAGAACCATTGCCGAACGAGGTGTACAGCTTATTGGAACTGCACACGGTCGATCACTAGAAAACCTCATTCTTAACCCAACACTAGTAGACCTTATTGGCGGAATTCAAACAGTAACCCTTTCTGATGAAGAAGCCTATCGTAGAAACACACAAAAAAGTGTACTAGAAAGAATGCGTCCTCCAACTTTCGACATAGTTGTAGAAATTCTCAACTGGGATCACATGAGAATGTATGAGGATTCTGCAACTGCAGTAGACACCTATCTCTCAGGTGAGCAACCAGCAGCACAAATTAGAAAACGAAGCGTTGACGGCAAAATTGAAACCACTCTCGAAAAAGCCACTAAATCGTCCTCCTCAAAACCCAAAAAAACTCCACTTCGGCAATTTCACGAAAAATATGAACAATTTTCAGAAAGAAACACCCTATACTCCGAATCACTCGAGTATGAACCATCACACACAAACCTAAAAATATACCTATTTGGTGTAAGTAGAAAACTTATAGAGCAGGCTGCAAAAAACCTTGACCTTCCGCTTAAAGTCACTCAAACAGCCGATGATGCCCAAGCTATTTTCACTCTAAAAAGTCTGTACAAAAAGCGTCCAAAAAAAATCCGAAAAATCGAAGCTGAAGGTGTACCCATATATATACTCAAAGAAGACACTCTTTCAGAAATTGCTGACACCCTCGCCAATATACTCAACGCATAAATTAAGTAAAGCACTATTTTAAGAAACTCGACTCTTAACTCCCTTATATTAGCAGCCATAAAAAACCCCTTCCTTCATTAATCCCAAAATCAGACACTGGTTCATTTCTGCTAAACTAACCCGCCTCCCAACAATGGCATTGCAAGTGATACCCCAACCTTGCTCAGTGGCGAACAGAATAAAATTGTTTTATTAAAACGATTTTATTCTGTTCACCTTTTATCGGAGGACAGCATGCGTCGGAACAAAGTCCTCAGAGAGACTACTTCAATTTCAACGAACTTATCAAGTAATCATTGTTAAAAGAACAAGAAAATCAAATCAAATGCTCCTCCACAATCAACAAATAGCCAGCAGTAACGTTTAACCTGCCAAAACATTAGCAGAATCAAGGGATTCCCATCCCAGTGGGAAAAAAACCTCTTGCAGTTCAATAAAGTGGTGTGTTAGTATCAATTTGTGGATAAATGTGGGGATAAGTGGGGAAATTGTGGATAACTTTTTCCACCAAGAGGACCAATACCTGTGTTTCTAGGAGAGTATTCACATTCTATCGACGAAAAAGGACGCATCGCGGTTCCGAAGAAATTTCGGAATGAGCTCGAAAAAGGGCTCATCATCACGCGAGGGTTGGATAACTGTCTCTTCGTCTTTACGGATGCCGAATGGCAGAAGTTGGCAGAACAACTGCAAAAACTCCCCTTAACACAAGCCAGTGCTCGCTCATTTGTCCGACTCATGTTCGCAGGTGCTTCGGAAGAACTTCTCGACAAACAGGGAAGGATTAGTGTTCCCCAGTTTTTAAGAGAATATGCCGGAATCAAAAAAAATGTCATCGTCACTGGATTATTCAACCGCATGGAAATTTGGGCAGAAGATGCATGGACTGCATACAAACAAAGCGCAGAAGAAAACAATTCCGAGCTGGCAGAACAACTTGCCGGTATAGGAATAATCTAACCCCAAATGTGCATAAGCGAATCAATGTTTATCATTAATTCCCTTATATACATTTTAAAAACCATCAATGTGCAAAACAGAAGCCAAAGTTTATAAACAAACAATGAAAATACACACAAACAAAAGAAAAAGGGAAAAGACCAAACAAAACAAATATAAATTAAAAAACAAAAACAGCGGGAGAGAGCAATCTCTCCCGCTGCAAAACAAAACAACACCCCATGTGTCAGTGTTGTTACAAGAAACGCTCACATTATTAAACATTAACCCTGACCAAAATTTTATAGATACAACATTTGGCGCAGGTGGACATACTCAAGCAATTTTAGAAAAAAACTATCCAGATGGCGCAGTTTTGGCCCTAGACACAGACCCAAACATTACTGCTGAACAGTTCAAGCAACAATACAACAACCGATTTATTTTTCGCAACGAAAACTTTTTCAAACTTAAGCATGTAATTGCCTCATTGGAAAAACCAATCCCGTTTCATGGTATTCTCTTTGACCTAGGTGTTTCATCCATGCAAATTGATAGCGACACAAAAGGTATTTCATTTCGCCACGACGCGCCGCTTGATATGCGACTCAATAATTCCCAAGCAACTACATCGGAAAAACTAACTGGAGAGTACACTTCACTCGAAGAATTACGAGATGACGTTGGAGAGGAAAGCATCACCGCCTACCATCTTGTAAATTTTTTAACGCTCCAGGCTTTAGAAAAAACATTTAAAACCTACGGTGAAGAATCATTTTCTCGCCCAATAGCAAAAGCAATTGTGTATCGCCGCAAACAACAACCAATCACAACAACAACTGAGCTAGTTGATTGCATTCTCACAATCAAAAAGAAAAGACCGCAAGTAAAAACACACCCTGCAACAAAAATATTTCAAGCCTTACGGATTGCCGTTAACAATGAACTGGAACATCTTTCACAAGCACTAGAACAAACACTGGACATATTACAACCAAACGGCAGAATTGCCGTTATCAGCTTTCATTCCCTAGAAGACCGCATAGTAAAACAGTTCTTTCAAAAAAATGCCCTAACCTGTATCTGCCCACCTCGTGCACCAATTTGCACCTGCAATACAAAACCTAAGGTTGAAATCATCACCAGAAAAGCAATCATCCCGTCAGAAGAAGAACAAACAAATAACCCTCGAAGTAGAAGTGCAAAACTCCGTGTAGCAAAAAAAATCTAAAACAGACAAGGAGGCCGGATTATGAAACACGTAGAATTCATGGGGCAAATCCCCAGCCAGTTGCGAGCAACTGCAAACCGGACCTTAGGCCTTAAAGTGAAGGTAGGAACAACGTTTCTTACCATCACCACGCTGGCGCTTGGTACTTGTCTGAGCTTACTCTACTTCGTCCAGATAAATTTTATTGCCCAAAAGGGATTAACTATCAACCAACTCGAACAAAAAATAGCCGACACCAAAAGGGAAAACCGACTCCTCTCAAATGATATTGCTGAATTAAATTCTTTAGGGTTCACAAAACAAGTAGCATCACAGCAGTTGCATATGGAAGAAATCAGTAAAGTCGAATATTGGCAATCATCCGGTTCCAAGATAGTCGCACAGAAATGAACAAACGCAGCACAAAATTCAAAACACCTACTAGCTCAATAAGTCACAAAAGAATCTATTTTCTCGAACTGTTTGGTATTCTTTTCGTTCTGACCTTGATTGGCAGACTTTTCTATTGGCAAGTAATGCAACACAACACGCTGACTGCCCAAGCACAAAACCAATATGTATATAAAATAAATACCCAAGCTGCTCGCGGAAAAATTCTTGACAGCAACGGCATTCCCATAGCCACCAACGTCCTTTACTACGAAGTGGCTGTTGCCCCCAAGGAAGTAAAAGATGCACGTGGATTCAGCGTAAAAGTTGCTCCTTTTGTTCATAAATCACCCGAACAAATACAAAAACAGATGGAACAAAATCCGGACTACCTTATTCTCGACCGTCGAATGGAGAAAAAAAACTTTGAAGAACTTAATAAATTAAAAATAGAAGAATTAATATCCTCAGAAACCGAAGGACGATACTACCCCGAAGGTGAAAAAACAGCCCATTTACTAGGTTTTGTAAACCACGAAGGGCAAGGGCAATACAGTATGGAACAGTACTTCGATGGATTACTTTCAGGAAAAGAAGGGGTTGAATCTCTTGAAGTTGATCCTCTAAGAGTACCAATTCCTCTCGGAAACAGGGAAGTTGTTGAAGCCGAAGAAGGCGCGACCATTACTACAACAATTGATCTAACTCTTCAAGAAAAGCTCTACGACTTACTCAAAGAATCCGCCATAAAATTCAAAGCCACAAAAGGCGTAATCATAGTCATGAATCCGAATACCGGGGAAATACCGGCGATGGTTAGTTACCCATCCTACGATCCAAACAGCTACTCTCAATACTTTGAAAACAATACAACAGAATTGCTAGTTAATCCGAATATTCAGCAGTTTGAACCAGGATCAATTTTCAAAATAGTCACAATGTCTTCTGGAATTGATAGCGGTTCTGTAAGCGCCAACACTACCATAACCGACAAAGGTAAAATCGAAATTGACGGCTACACCATCCATAATGCAAACGGCAAAGCATATGGACAAACAAACATGACAGATGTCCTAAAATGGTCAACCAATGTCGGAGCATCCTACGTCGCCCAGCAAATGGGAAGAGACGTATTTTATAAATACATTCAAAATTACGGATTCGGTAAAACAACTGGCATCAGCCTTATCGGTGAAAGCAACGGTCTCGTATATAAACCTGAAGACTGGGCAAACCTCGATCTAGCATCTATCGGTTTCGGTCAAGCCATCGCCACAACTCCCGTACAACTCGTAGCCGCAGTAAGTGCCGTTGCCAATGGTGGTAACTACTTCAAACCAATGCTCGTAAAATCAATCACACAAAACGGCAAAGAAAACAAACAACTCCCAAGACTGATGAGACGAGTCATCAAACCAGAAACAGCCAGCACACTTACCAACATGCTCAAACAAGTTGTAACCAAAGGATTCGGAAACATGGCAGCAATCCCGGGTTACAGCGTTGCAGGAAAAAACGGTACCGCTCAAGTCGCAAAGCCAGGCGGCGGCTACGAAGAATACAAAGTAGTCGGATCTTTCATCGGCTATGCCCCTGCTGACAACCCTCAGTTCGTCCTTCTTGTTTCCTTCCACCTCGACGAAAGCATCATAGACCGCGAACGCTGGGGAGCCTACACCGCCGCCCCCACCTTCGCCAAAGCCGGCAAAATAATCCTAGACCACTACCAAATCCCCCCAAACTAAAGCGAAAGCAGCCAATAAAAACTCACCTCAGTGCATAAAAAAAAGCATACGCTGGAAAATAAAAGCAATCCAGAGCAAAGCACCCGCAATTCAGGGAAGTTCATCTGCAACACAACGCCCAATGTCTCCATCCTCCAACTCGCTCTCTGATGACTTTTATGTCACTTTTTTACTCTTCGTTACCCACCACTTACTGAGATTAATAAAGTGACGCGGTTTTTGCTACACCCGCCTTGAGCTTGTCGAACGGCGTACCCTGATCCTGTCGAAGGGCGGTCACTGAGCCTGTCGAAGTGTTGCCAAGCACAAAAAGTAGGATGACAAAGACGAAAGAACTCCACCCTATGGCACGAAGACCTTAAAACAGCAGTATTCTAAAAACTCACACCTCCCGAGACAAGGCATACCATTTCTCTACGATGAAATTGCAATAAAGAAAAGTCAAAAGCACTCTTCACTCACACTCAACCATCCATGTATACTATCCCCAAACCCTAACAAACCACCACCCATGAAATTCATACTCGCATCAGCATCCCCCGACCGAAAACGCCTCCTCGAACTCGCCCTCCCCTTCCCCATTACCACCATCCCCTCCTCCTTCAACGAATCATCAATAAAAATCACAGATCCCCAACTACTAGCTCTCACACTAGCCAAACAAAAAAACCAAACCGTGAACCAGCAGCTCACCGACAAAACCGACACAATTCTCCTCGGCTCCGACACACTTGTCGCATTTCAAAACACCATCATCGGCAAAGCCGAAAACAAAGAACATGCCAGAGAAATACTCTCAATGCTCAGTGGCAGCACACACCAACTCATCACCGCCTTTTATTTGCTCAAAACCTCTCCAACTGAAGATGAATTCAGCGAAACAGTCGTCACCAACGTCACGATGAAACCAATTTCCGATGAAGAAATGGATCACTATCTCGCTGGAACCTCGTGGAAAAACAAAGCCGGAGCCTATGGGATTCAGGAAGACGCTGGAAAGTTTATTCCAAAAATCGACGGTTGCTTTCTCAACGTCGTTGGACTCCCTCTCTGTCGCATCGCAACAAAACTCGCATCATGGGGTATCACACTCAATACTTCCGCCATCAAAACCGAGTGCCAACGCACAGGAAAAATGATTTGCCAGATCAAATAACAGATACTCTCAAAATCAACCAGCGATAACTGGTATACTAGAGACATCTTTAAGACTTAATAAAAGAAATCAGTAGAGATTACAAGCAGTAAACCATCAAAGAAAGATTCAAACATGCGCCTCGATAACTTTCTCGCAACATACGGGCAAGTCAGCAGAAGAAAAGCCAGAGAGCTCACCATTGCTGGAAACGTTCAGGTCAATGGTGAAGTCGTAAACGAACCAGGCATCACGATCAACCCAGACAAAGATACCATCATTCTCAACGGTAAAACTATCAAACCTGAAAAAGACTTCATCTACATAGCCCTCAACAAACCCAAAGGCTACGTCACCACCACAGTCGACAGCCACGGCGAAAAAACAGTCCTTGATCTCCTCTCCAAAGAACTTACAACAAAATACCGCCTCTTCCCCGTCGGCCGCCTCGACAAATTCTCCGAAGGTCTCGTCCTCATCACCAACGACGGCGAACTCACTAACAAAATCACCCACCCACGCTACGAAGTAGAGAAAGAATACATCGTCACAATCAAAGGCAAAGTAGACAAAAACCTCCCCGCCAAACTCATCAAAGGCATCGAACTCGACGACGGCATCTCAAAATTCGACAACATCCTCATCATCAAATCAGACAAAACCACCACGACACTAAAAATTCTCATGCACGAAGGAAAAAAACACCAAATCCGCCGCATGCTCGGCGCCGTCAACCTCCCTGTCCTTAGACTCAAACGCGTCCGCATCGGCAACCTAGTAATGGAAAACCTAATCCCCTCAAAATACACCATATTAAAAACAAAACCGCAGTAATCTTTACAAACTCCGCCATTCGAAAGCACAGCTACAGAACGCACCAAAACTCATTCTCCCAACATGGTACTCCCATGGAACAAAAGTAACCACCCGAAGAACCATCCTCAGCTTCGCAGCTCTCTGGCATTCCGCCTCTCAATGGCCGACACCCCCACTGAGACGTTTGAGAGGCGAGTCCTTTTTGCTACTTTTTGTGACGACGGACAAAAAGTAGTTAGCGCCAATAACGACGCCGAAGAAAACGATGTGCGGCGCCCCAACACCCCAGCAACAAGTTAATACAAACCCAACCATAAAAAAAACATTCGTAGGCATTCCCACAACCACTACCAATAAAATACGAAATTAAATCAAAAGCCCCTGCCCCACACCCCCTGTAGACTCTTCTTCCTCAACCAAAACATTCCCCAAATAAAGATACCGATTTAACACCTTCGAATACACCCACTCCTCCTTCGAAGTCTCCCTCTGCTGCGCAATCCCCACCATCATACTCTCCAACACATCCGCCGAATGCAAAATCGCCGCCTCAACAGTAGCCGGCAACACCGCCGCCCCAAACTCATACTGCCCATGATGACTAATAATCAAATGCAACAAATGATCACGATTCCCTTTCGGAAAATCCGCAATAGTATCGATTTTCTTCGCAACATCCAACAACGCAATATTCGTATGCCCCACCAACAACCCCTCCGTCGTCTTCCCAATCGAAACACCCTCGGTAGAATACTCCCGAATCTTCCCACTATCATGCAAAATCGCCGCAGCAATAAGCAGATCTCGGTCAATCGAAAAATCAGGATACTGATTCGCAACACTGATACAAATTTTCGTAAGATTCAGCGTATGTTTCAGCAAACCCCCAATCTTATTATCATGCCAGTTCTTCGCAGCTGGAGCTGTAGAAAAACCTTCAACAAACACTGGATCATCAAAATACAATTGCAAGAGTTTGAACAAATAGCTAGTCTTCACCGTAGAAATAATCCTACGCAACTCTTCCAACAACGCCTTTCTATTCTCAACCGAAGCAATAAAATCCCCTGCATCATATAAACCGTTATAACAGGAAATATCCTCAATCTTCACCTGCTTCTGCCCCTTATACTCTTCAACCGCCACCTTCACATCCACAAGATCCCCCTGCCCAAGCGTATCCCAAAGCTGCTCTACTCCCGCCGCCCACCACATATTCCCACTAATCGTCCCAGTCTTATCTGCCAGTGTTACCAACAAATACGGATCCCCGTTTTTTGTCTTTCGTAAATCCTTCTTAGCCAACACAAACAACGCCTGCGCCTTCTGCCCACATACCAAATCTCTCACATAGACTTTAGCCATAGGGAAATGCCTTTATAGATTAGAAAATATATTGTAAATCAAGCAAAAAAATCTTTAGCAACACTCGTTACCAAAGACAACAACTTTGCAAGCTTAATAAAAAAGAACAAAATATTGATGATTGTACCTTAATAGTAAAGAGTGAAGCGATAATAGCAAGAGAAAAAAACAATCCCCCACCACCAGCCTCATCAAAAACGAAAGCAACAATAAAACAAACCGCAGCGCATAAAAAAAGCATACGCAGGAAAATATAAATAATCCCGAGCAAAGCACTCCCATATCAGGGAAGTTATTCCCCAACGCAACGCCCGATGTCTCCAACCTCCACCCCGCCCTCTGATGACTTTTGGTTACTTTTTTCCTCTTCGTTACCCACCACTGCCTGAGATTAAAAAAGTAACGCGGTTTTTGCTACCTTTTTGCCAAGCACAAAAAGTAGGTTGAAAACGATGGAAGAACACCAACCTATGGCATAAAGATCTCAAACAGCAGGATTCAAAAAACTGCACCTCCCGAGACAAGTCATGCCATGTCTCTACAAAATCACCAACACATCCAAATAAAAAAAGCCGAGGCAATAAAACCTCGGCTCACAAACACCAAACAACTACTTCAGATACAAAATATCATCCCACGGATGCCTATACAAAGGCTGCTCATACCGATACTGATCAAAAATATGCCCAATAAACCCAATACTCCTCGCCAACACAAAAATCGCATTCAAACGCCCACCCTTCGCCACCTCATCAATCTCCTCCTCAGAAAACTCCGGAATACTCTTCATCATATCCAACCAGCAAACTGCAATAGCTCCATCAACGTTTAGAATAAGATTATTCCTCTTTGAAGTCGTCAACTTCTCTACCTCAAGAGCATAATCAAGATAACGGGTCGCAGCAAAATTTTTCTTCGCAAAATCTTTCACCACTTGCACACGAATATCAGGATTCTGCACACTCTTGATACGATGCCCGATACCTGGGATATTGATCCCCTTCTTCTTCATATCATCCACAAACTGCTCAGGAGTAAGACCAGCATCACACGCTTCACGGAAGAACTTCGCCGCATCATTCAACGCCCCACCAAATCGAGGTCCGATGGTTAACAAACCAGAAACCAATGCAGAAATCATATCCTTCCCTGCCCTAGCGGCAACGATAGAATTATGCGCTCCAGAAACCGCAGGCCCGTGATCAGCACAGATGATTAAGGTCATCTCAATAAATTTCACTGCCCATGCAGGTAAAGATTTCTTGAACCAAAGCAATCCGATCACATACCCAACACCTTTATCCTGCTCAACAATATCGGACATTTTTTCCGCACCGTAAAGCAACTCTTCACCACGATCATCAGAAATCGAACTAATAAAACTCGTTGGCTTACGAACACGACCTTCTTTTACAAGAGCTGCATAATCCTCAGGAATTACGGGAATCTCAGGTTCAAGCTGTGGAATGATCACACCTGAAGCAACGAGCTTTTCATACGTCTCGCGAATCTTTTGATCGTAATCATCGAAAGAATTCGGCACCACCGCACCTACAGCACGAAGAGCATTATTTTTCGCATCGGCAGACTCATCAGCCGAAGAAGCCATCGCACCTGCGTGCCCAAACTGCACTTCTGAAGGAAATACTTTAGCACAAGTACCGGTAACCCAAGCTACAACAGGCTTTGTGATCTTACCTGTTTTCAAAAGATCAACGATCTCATACTCATCAGTACCACCAACCTCACCAAGCACCACAATCATCTTCACCGCAGGATCAGCTTCATACCGAACAACGTGATCGATAAATGTTGATCCAGGATAACGGTCTCCACCAATAGCAATCCCCTCATACAAACCATCTGTATTACGAGCGATAATATTGTAAGATTCATTGGAAAGCCCGCCAGACTTGGAAACAAACCCGACACTACCCGGACGATGGAGCTTGCAAGCGATGATATTATCCAAAGTTCCAGCAGTATTACCAACTTTAAACGCCCCAGCCTTGATACCACCAACCGTAGCTGGTCCAATGATCATCTTGTTCTTTTGTTTCGCAAGAGCAACCAACTCACGAGCTCTTCGCTCAGGAACACCCTCCGCAATAATAATCACTGTTCTAATCTTCGCCTCTTCCAACGCCTCAACTGTAGTCTGATACGCTGAACGATACGATGCGAAGTTCACCACGACATCCACTTCAGGATGAGCCAACACCGCCTCATTGATCGTCTTATACATCGGCAACAACAACTCTTTCGTGCCCCAAAACACCTTATGAAACCCGCGACGGGTAGGATTGATAATCGCCGCCACAGAAGGCGTCTCACGCTTACACACAAAATCAAAATCCAGCATCCGCTGAATTGCATTCGCTTGAAGTCCATACACAATCGAACGGGTACTGCGATTGAAGAGTTCGTAATTCTGCATGCAGAAATACTCCTATAAATATGAAATTATTATGTAAAATTTACATCCATAACATGAACAGAACTAGGATCATCAATCTTGTACATTCTAAACTCTATAACAGACGAAATACATCTCTTGGGTCTAAGCCTCTCATCTAACACCATTCGTACCCAACGTAAAGATTCCCTCAAGGCACCCGCCGCACGTGCATTAACAAATAGCTCCGATGCAGCACGTTTCATATGCTCATTTTGCCCCCAAACACTGACTGTACCAAAAAGAGAATCACTATTGAGCCCTACACACCTCACTCTTGTAACACCCTCACTCCCTTCCTCAAGTTTTCTGGCATGAGGAACACCAGTACCAATAATCAGCTCCTCTGAACAAGAGTAATTAGAAAACGCTGCGCGACCATGAATTGCAGCGCGCTGTAGATCAATGTGATCAGGATGCATTAAAATCCAAGTATCACCTCTACGATGCATTTCCTGAATAAAACCTTCGATTGTATTACCTGTAGTTTTATCTGAACCTTCTCTCGTCCCAAGGTAAGTACAAACTGGAGTGCCAGTAACATCATGCACCAATAAAGAGGCTTGATCCACTGCTTTTCCCAAACAAGCAGTTCTAATAATTAAGTCAGGGTGGTGTGGTAAACCAAGCTCCCTAACTGCAGCATTTAACCCTGCAAACATTTGAAGAACAAAAGCCTGGTCTACAGAGCGCAGCTCCCGCGGGCTCAAAACTAAAGTAGGCAACCTACACAGTCCAAGCGATTGAAGAGCAATACGTTGCTCAATTCTCTGAGGAGCTGAAGAAGCTAATATGTCTGCAGCACGATCAGAAATAAAAACATTTCCCCCTCTTCTAACTACATCCAAATGAGGTTTAGAAGGCATTTCTAAAGAAGTTGCAACCCTAGTAAATGTTCTTAACACTAAATTACCCCTTTAGCTTTGAGCTCTCTAAACCCGCACCGGCAAAACAAAAAACACAATCGAAAAATAATGCAAAATACTCCCCACCAAGACAAAACTATGCCAAATCGTATGATTAAACGGCAACTTTTCCCATTTGAAAAAAATCACCCCAAACGAATAAAACAACCCGCCTAGAAAAACCAACAACATCCCAATCGGCGACAAAGAAGCATACATCGGTTTGATCGCAAAAATTGCAACCCAGCCCATCAACAGATAAAGCAATGGCATATTGGAAACCTTTTTCCAGATAGCTGCTTTCAAAATCTTATCCAGAATTGCAAACAGCGCTATACACCAGAGGAAAACTAACAAACCCCATCCAAGATACCCCTGCACACTAACTAAAAGAAACGGTGTATATGTTCCAGCAATAAACGCGAAAATCACCGAATGATCAATCACCTGAAACACCCGCTTCACCTTTGGCCAAGGAAAACTATGCAACATCGTTGATGAAGAGTACAACAACACCAACGTAACTGCATACACAACACACCCTACAATATGCCAGACACTCCCTGTCAAAACAGCAAGAGTAACCAACACCGATGCTCCTATCAGACTAAGCACAGCGCCAGCACCATGAGTAATCCCACTCACGACCTCATCCCAAAACAAAATTGTTTGCGATTTAATGCTCATAATACAACACTCTCAAAGTCCCCCTGAGAAGGGGGATTTAGGGGGTTCAACACCCACGCCGTCCCTAAGGGAATTTCTTACGAAGCCAACGCCATACTCACAATTTTCGTCATATGTGTCTCAGGTCCATACACCTCAATCGTTACGCCAAGCTCCTGCCCCAACTTCTTCATCTTTTTCAACCCTTCCTGATAGTTCGGCCCACCACGACGCACATAAATCTTTACATTAGTATCAATCAACTTTTGACGGTAGTCTTTTAACGCCTGAATAATACCAGTAAAGGTCTTCGCCACATCAGTAAAGTTCGCAATACCGCCACCAATAAGGAGAACTTTCGAGCGACCCTGCACATCCTTTTCCCGAGTCATAAGATCAAGAACCGTCTTTGTATACTCATACGTTTCATCCGTTTTCGGATTACCACTGTATTCGCCATAGTTAGCAAGATCATTAGCAAATCCAAGATCCGCAATCGTATCAGCATACACGACACTCGCACCACCACCAGCAACCAAACTCCAGATACGTCCTTTTGGATTCAATACAGTAAGTTTCAATGAACTGCCACTCTTTTCATCAAGTCTCTTGATCGCTTCCTCTTCAGCAGAAAGCTTCTGTCCAAAGGGAGCTGGAAACTCAAGATTACCCCATTTTTTAGCCTGTTCAAAAGCCGCAGTATCGTCCAAACGAGACTTGAGATCAAGCGGATAAAACTTTCCACCAGTCAACACGAGAGGGTTAACCTCGATAAACGTAAAACCAAGATCAGCAAAAAGCTTATAGAGAACAACAGTGAACTCAGCCACAGCCTGTTTTCTATCTTCCGCAAGAGATGCAGGGAAATATCCTCTAACACTATCAACGGAAAGTTCCTGTCCAATCGGCGCAGGAATTTTCACCACGTGTTCCCAATTGTCTTCAATTTCAACACCACCCTGCGTGGAGAATGCAATAACATCCTTGTCTCTTTCAGTGGTGATAGAAATGTAATATTCCTCTTCCTGCTGATGAGGGATAAACGGCTCAATCGCAAAATGAGTAAGCACACCTGTGGTAGTGCCGATAGTAACCTCTTTATTGAGATTACTTGAAATAAAAGCATGCGCCTCATCTATGGTTGCATTGAGCAACAACAAATTGTTCTTCCCACGTTTACCAACCAATTGATCAGGTTTTACAACAAGCTTATCCGTGAGCAACCAGGGATTATCCCGTTTTACTGCCTCGAAATCAGTCTGCCCGTCAACCAGCACAATTTTGCCCTCGTAAGCAAACTTACCACCAGAAATTTCGGTCAAATACGTTGCAAGCAATTTCTTGGCGTGACACTCGCGGATAGCACGTTGAGCCATGGAATCCTCCCTCAAGAAAAAATAAAGAATATCTAGGATAAGTAGTGTACGACACTTTGATCTATTTTTGCAACGTCTGCAGTCGCGTTAACCACCAACTGTACAATCTTCTTGGGATGTTCAAATGAAAACAGGTGAAACCAAAATTCCTCTTTTCCTCCATATTCTTCATCATGAAAGTAAATAGAGAGCTTAGTATCTGGAGCATCAAATTTCTGCTTATTCGTAACTGATGAAAACTTCAAAGCAGAAATTTTTTCCCACGGAATAACCACCCCTGTAAATTGTTTTTCTTCAAAATCATACAGAGAAAAAACAAACGAACTATCAGTACAAAGAATTTTTGGCCTCTTCTCCAACATGTTCTGCCATATACGCCAAGCAACAACAACACCTAAAGAAGTACTAAAAACAAAGCTACTCCAAAGAACCCAAGGAGAAATATCAAGAAAATCTAGTGTACGAGAAATCGTCAACAGTACCATAACAACAAAATAAAATCCTAGAAACACACTCAGATAAAATACACTCCACCAAAACACATGAGCAAAGTAATCACGTGCATAATGAATACCCCAAAACACATGAGAAGAGCGTGGATGAGCCATAATTAAAGTATCAATACTTATTATCTACTATAGCATACCGACGGCAGAACCGCCCTGACAACCAATTCCCAACTATCTGTTTTTGTTGTATTGTAGTAAAAGATCATAAACAAAACAGGAACAATGTATGAGCTTTTTCTCTACAGCAATAGACCTTTTCCTTCACTTAGACAAACACCTCAATACAGTGATAGAACAATTTGGCCTTTGGACGTATGTATTTCTCTTCATCATCGTCTTCTGCGAAACAGGCCTTGTAGTTACCCCATTTCTACCTGGTGATTCACTACTCTTCGCTGCAGGAGCACTGGCTGCAACGGGTTCATTCAACATTGCCCTATTACTAATTATTCTTCTCATTGCAGCTATCGGAGGAGACTTTGTAAACTATCAAATCGGACATTATCTTGGTAAGAAAGCCTACAACAAGAAAAATTCAAAATTTATCAAAAAAGAATACCTCGACCGCACTGAAAAATTCTATGAAAAATATGGCCCAATGAGCATCGTCCTTGCTCGCTTTGTACCGATCATTCGCACGTTCGCTCCATTTATGGCGGGAGTGGGAACCATGAGCTATCGACAATTCGCACTGTACAATATCGCAGGTGGGACAGCTTGGGTAACCCTTTTTACTATCGCTGGATACCTTTTTGGCAACCTTGAATTTGTAAAACACAACTTCACCTTGGTAGTTATCGCCATTATTTTCCTCTCTTTACTTCCCCCCATCTACGAATTCTGGAAACACAAACATGAAGCAAAAAAGAAAGCGTAAATCATGAGTGCATCAATCACAAAATTTCTCAGCCGTGGCATCGATACTGTTATATCGAAACAATCCTTGGAAAAGAAACTGGCTTCCGAAAAAAAACTCCGAGCCTATTTTGGCATTGATCCCAGTGGATCAGACCTGCACCTCGGCCATGCCGTTCCTTTAAAAAAACTCCGAGAAATCCAAGATCTCGGACATACGGCCATTCTACTCATCGGCGATTACACAGGAAAAATCGGTGACCCAACAGGAAAATCACACACCAGAAATATGCTCACAACTGAGCAAATTGAAGAAAACATGAAAAACTACCTGCAACAAGCAGGGAAAATTCTGGATATCAGCACTCTGGAAATTCGTTATAACTCCGAATGGTATAAAGATCTTTCGTTTGATGAAATCCTCAAAATAACTTCCGCAAAAACCGTTGCGCAATTCCTCCAACGCGAAGATTTTAAAAATCGATTCAAAGAGGGAAGAGATATTTCCCTGGTGGAATTCCTCTACCCATTGATGCAGGGTTACGACAGTGTTGTACTCAAAGTAGATATCCAAATTGGTGGAACGGACCAGTTGTTCAACATGCTCGTTGGTCGTGATATCCAAGAATTCTACGGGCAACCACCTCTAGATGTGATCACCGTCCCCATCCTCGAAGGTCTCGACGGCAAAGAAAAAATGAGTAAATCACTCAACAACTACATAGGCATCACCGAAGAACCAAAAGAAGTGTTCGGAAAAACGATGTCGATCCCTGATGAACTGATCATCCGCTATTTCGAACTGGCCTCTACTATTTCGACAGAAGAAATCGAACAACACAAACAAAATCTTAACAATGGCACTAACCCCCGTGATATAAAAATTGCCCTTGCGAAACAGCTTATTCAACAATATCATTCCCAAGAAGCTGCTGAGCAGGCACATCAAGCGTTTATCCAACAATTTCAGAAAAACGAAATCCCCGATGATATCCCCGAAATCGTGATAAACCATACAACAACGGACATAATCACCCTACTCGTGGAATGCCAGCTATGCTCAAGTCGAAGCGATGCCCGTCGCATGATTGATCAAAAAGCCGTTTCACTCAACAAAGAAAAAATAGTTGATGAAAATCACCAAGTAATAATTGAACACAACCAAATTCTTCAAGTTGGTAAAAGAAAATTCTGCAGAATAATCAATACAAGAAAATAATTGATCTAAGCAACCATTTTCAATAAAAAACGGTTTAGGAAATTACTTACCATGGTACAACTCAAGCTCGATACACTTAACATGCACCTTGATCTTGCCCATTACACAGATCAAATGACATCCACCCTTTTAGACATAGAACAGTGGCAATACACAAACACCATATCAAATATTCACAACATTGTTTTCTGTGGAATGGGTGGCTCAGCCATCGGCGCCGATCTCGTTCGAGCCTTGGTTGCAGACCAACTTTCAGTGCCAATGATCACACTTCGTGATTATTCTCTTCCAAATTTTGTAAACGAGCATTCATTGGTCTTTACCTGTAGTTTCTCTGGCGGAACCGAAGAAACGTTAGCCTGTTTTCACGAAGCTCGAAAAAGAAATGCCTCTATTATCACACTCAGCAGTGGTGGAGAATTAGAAAAACTCTCTACAGAAAACCAAATCCCTTTTTTTAAAATCAATTACAAAAGCCATTGTGGACAGCCAAGAGTAAACTCAGGAGTAATGATTACCGCCATTTTAGGCATACTTGAAAAATTAAACCTCATCACATTCTCACGCGAAGACATCAACGAATCAATCAAGCTGATAACCGACAGTTACACAAAGTGGAATCCAGAGCTTACCACGGATACTCCTCCACTCCCATTACAGCTCGCTGAAAAAATTAAACAGCACATACCCATTGTTCACGGCAGCGGACTAACAGCATCTATCGCACTTCGTTGGAAACAAGACATCAGTGAAACAGGCAAACACACCACATCCTTCGAAACTATTCCTGAATGTAACCATAACGCCCTTGTTGGATATGAATTTCCAACACCACTTGGTGACAACGTATTCATGCTTGCCCTTCGCTCATCGTTTGAACATCCCCGCAATACAACACGGTGGAACATCATGAAAGAAATCTGGCAACAAAGAAATCTTCCTTTTGAAGAAGTCTCCGCTCAAGGCTCTTCAAAACTTTCCCAGCTTTTCTATCTTGTGTACCTCGGTATGTGCACCAGCTTTTATCTCGGTCTATTGCACAATATCGACCCCACTCCAGTCAACGTAATTTCTTTCATCAAAGATGCCCTAGCAAAAACATAGGCTATATACAAAAGAGCCATCGTACTGACGGCTCTTTCTTAATACTATCACCCGAATTCCCCAAGGAGTAAAACTAAATTTTCTTGCCTCTCCCACTTACTGCATCCTGTCTCAACGTTTTCAAAATACCTGCCTTATGGCTATCTGCCATCAACAACGGATCAAGATAACTACTCTTATTCCAAATTTCCTTCCCATACAACTCTTCCAAAAAAGTTATTTTCTCATCGAGATAGCGAACAGGATTCTTTACTGATTTCATTTTTTCCATATTATTGACGGTAAACTCTATCAACTCCCCCTGTTCTTCCGCACCCTTTTCACCTTTTTTAACTTTTACACCGGCTTTTTGCAAAACTGCAATCGCTTGCTGATAATCTTTTGTATTCATGGTATTTGTTTCTTTTTTATGATCACTCCATAGTACCCTATTTCTGTACTTAAGTCAAGTAGTGAAAGGAATACACCCTTTTGGTTTGATTTAAAATTTGCATAAAATGCTATACTTAGAGCCATGCATACAAAAAAGCTTGCCATATTTGATATCGATGGGACACTCTTCCGAAGTAGCTTGGGAGTAGAGTTGATTTATGAGCTTGTAGAGCAACAGATATTTCCCAAAGAGGCCCAAAACGAGATAGATCAGGATTACAAAGCTTGGATAAATCGACAAGGGCAATACGAAAAATTCATCAGCCAAGTAGTCGATGTCTACCAAAAACACATCACTGGATGCAAAAAAATCGACGTGGAAAAAGTAAGTCGCTACATCGTAGAAATACATAAACAAAGAGTATATCGTTATACTAGGGATCTCATCAAAGACCTTCACGAAAAAGGCTTCATCCTCATCACTATTTCCGGTTCACCAATGGAAATCGTCAAAGCCTTCAACGAATACTGGCATTTCGAACATTGCATTGGAACAACATTTGAAACTACCAATGGCTATTACACAGGTGATATCCTTCTTGAGCCAGCAAAAGACAAACAAACTATTCTCAAACAATACTGCGAACAACACAACTTTCCCCTCTTCGGGTCAGTAGGTATCGGGGATACAGAATCAGACGCCAGCTTTCTTGAACTTGTCGATCAACCAATAGCATTCAATCCCAATAGCAACCTAAAAAAAATCGCTGAACAAAAAGGTTGGAAAATAATTGTAGAAAGAAAAGATGTTATCTATGAAATTCAGTAAACACGGTTACATTGCTGCTATAAAAAAACACTTTCAACTAGTAACCACGATCTGCTTGGTAATGATAACCAGCATAGTTTCGCTAGTGTATATTGTAAAAACAGTACAGATTACTCCCCTAGGTTTTCCCTTCGACGACTCCTGGATACATGCCGTATTTGCAAGAAACCTTATTGAACAAAAAGTATTTTCCTTTAACCCTCCTATTCCCAGCCATGGCACCACCAGCCTATTGTGGGTCATTCTCCTTACCCTCATCTATGGAATCACAGGAAAAATTGCTTTCTCATCGCTATTTATTGGTAGTATGTCTCTTGTGATGCTAGTGATAGGAACCCATCAACTCAGCTTAGTCCTTTATCCTGTACACTGGAAAAACTACACATATGCACCAGCACTACTTATTGGCACAACAGGACTTCTACAATTCCACGCTCTTTCAGGATTGGAAACTATCCTCTTTTTGGCTTTAGGTATCTGGTCAATCGTCACTTTTTTAAAAGAAAAACACCTCCTTGCAAGTATTCTCTTAGGACTCACCATACTCACAAGAATTGAAGGCATCGTACTCCTTACCCTAATTACAACATTTTATGTATTCCAACCGCATCGTAAAATAAAAACACTTTTGGCTATTGTTTTACCTGCATTAATGCTCTTTCTCGGAGAAATAGTTTTTAATTTAGCAATAGCAAAATCGCCTCTTCCCTCTACTTTTGCTGGAAAAAGATGGCTATTCGTTGGCAACGGACAAGTAACAGAAGTATACAAGCGTTACTTTCAATTTTGGCTTAGTGAAGTAGCGAAAAAAGTACTGTTTGGTGGCAATTCATATATCCTGATTTTTTTGTTTTTATTTCTGGCTTTTCTAGTCAGTACAGTAGGTATTACCATTCTCTGGAAACAGAAATCACCAACAACTTCTATGAGACTAGGATTTTTATTGGTTATTTCATGGGGAATCTGCCACAACCTACTCTATCTCATCATTCTTCCCGCTGCAGGAAATGCAGGGAGATACCAACTCCTTAATATATGGCTATTTTGGTTTCTTTTCAGTACCGGCTTAATAGGTATTCTACAATTCAAGAATGTTCAGTCATACAAAATACCGTTGCTCACCCTAATAGGTATTTTTCTAATAACTACTCAATTAATCAGTGTAAAATTTTGGCAAACTACATATACACAATCTGTTAATCATATTAATCTTGTACACAGAAAAGCTGGCGAATTTATTGCAACAACCTTACCAGAAAATACCACTGTTGCAGCCTTCGATATCGGCGCCATTGGCTATTTCGGAAAAAGAAATATTCTGGACTTAGGCTGCCTGATTGGACAAAAAGGCTGTGAAACGAACTTAATAAACAAAACAATGTCTGCATATATCCTAGAAAAACAACCAAGCTATCTAGCACTCCCAGAGGGTCCCGAATTCAATGATTTTCTTGAATTGAAAAAAGACCATTTGTTCCAAGAAAGCATTATGCTTACACAACTTAACACCTGGTCAATAAATATTGACACACATTTCGAAGCTACTTCCAATGCTTGGCCAAGAATCACGCTCTATCAAATAACCTATAAACAACCTCAACTAACAAAGTAATGTAAATAATTACCACTCAAAACACTAGCTACTCCATCTCCCTCGATATACAATAAAGCAAAACACAAAGGCACTCATGGAAAATCAAAATCCTTTTGTTCTACAACAAGCACAAAATAAAGAAACAGCAGTATCTGTCTCCGTAACCGAACAACCTTGGGGAAAAATAAGTATTATTGTTCTGATTATTCTGTTTTTTACCGGATGTTTTTGGATTATGCTGAGTAAAGCATTGGCAATGCTTATCACACCAGGAACTTCAATTATTAATATGACGTTTTCGTTTGTGCTTATCTCTCTCTGGCTCACATTTTTCTTAGCATCATTTTCCCTTCTCATTCTCGGCATAGAAGAAAAATGGATTATCGTAACTACGTCACTTTTACTTGCCCTAACGACACTCACTGCACCGTCAACAAATCTCATAATCACAAGTATTACTACGATTCTATTCTTCTTTGCCTGTGTTGCTTTTGCAGGAAGATTGCGAAGTATTACCAATAATTACATTCGATTTGCACCGTCACATGTGCTTCCATCTGCATTAGCGCCATTCTTTATTGTGCTCAGTGTTATTGTCGGCATCCTTTCCTTTCAGATAACCAAGGAAACCAACATACAAGAAGCAATTCTCAAACCCATCATTCATCAAACAAGCGCAACAGTAGCAAGTGTAATGTTTGGAAAAACCATGACTATTAATGAACAAACTACTGTGTTACAAATTGCTGAAAGTGTTTCATCAGGAGCTGATGGCAATTTTTCATTTATTTCTGATATACCTGGCATCCAAGATACCCAGAAACAAACCAAAGAATTGATAATAGAACAAACTGAAAAAAGTATTTTACAATCATTTTCTCAACCAAACGCAGATCCAAAAACATCAACCATTGTAGGGCTAATTGAAAACTCATTGATGGAAAAAGTCTCAGGATTTATCCAACCATGGGTTCCTTATTTACCTTATCTATATGCCTTTTCGGCATTCCTGACACTTCGATTTTTTGCTTCTTTTTGGATTTGGGCTGTTGTATTGTTCACCCCACTGTTCATAAAAATGTTTGAAGGTGTAGGTTTTATAACCCGACTCCAAGAACAAAAAACTGTCGAAAGAATTCATATTATTTAATCGCAGTAAATTGAAACAAAACACATGAAAAAAGAAATCCCATTGCTGGACATTGTTCTTCTGATTGCAGCTTTCATTTTATTTGATGTTATCTTCATATTTTCCCCTTCATTACCCTCTCAATATTTCATAACTTGGAA
The DNA here is from genome assembly GCA_037128935.1 of bacterium. Classification (GTDB taxonomy): domain Bacteria; phylum Patescibacteriota; class CG2-30-54-11; order JBAXVQ01; family JBAXVQ01; genus JBAXVQ01. The sequence continues at coordinate 42,365 of JBAXVQ010000005.1, forward strand.
TCCTATCAACCAAAAACCAATATTCCTCTTGAAAGAACTTGGTGTCTTTGTTTTACCAATCATCACCTTACTCTTCTTTGGGTCATCCAGTGCGCTCTCTTTGCTCTCAAACAAACCAAAGTACAAAAAAATACTCCGTACCGTAAAAGCATTGGGAACAATGCTGTTACTAGCACTAACATTGATGGGTTTTCTAAAAAATAATGCCTTCCCAAAGCTCTCCTTTAATCACATTCTACTAACTCTTTCATCAGCAATTATGATCACCTCGGGACTCGTAAGTTTGGCCGAATTAATTAAAAATAAAGTCATCATCACCTTTGAAAATCCTCAAAGTATAAAACAAATTAGCGAAAGCATCATACAAACCATTGTTGGAATTATCATTCTCAGTGGATATTTTCTCTCCGAACTTATGCAAGTGCTTGGACTCATTGCATTCATTTGCACCATTGGCTATGGCTTCCTTTTCACCTATAGCTACATCATAAAGACCCAAGAAGCGCAAAAGGAACTAAAAAAAATTCTCCAGCGGAAAAACGAGATCGCAGAAACCAATCCCCAACTTTTTGCTAACACCTCCGACGTCAACAACACCCAATCAAGCCAAACCAACAGTCAAACACATCAAAGCCAGTCTCCACTTATCCCCTCAAAAAGATCGGTACACATTGATATTCGCCCTGCAAAAAGCATCGAACAGAAATCCCTTTAACTCTTTTATAACTGAATCCTTACACAACGGTGGGAAAACTGTTACTTTCCACTGTGACAGTTGTCCGCCTACGGACAATGCTCGGCTAGCCGACCAAGGAGTTTTGTACCATTCAGATATACCAACAAACCGCATCTTAATAAGTACAAAAAAACAGCTCCCACGATACCTATCGTAAAAGCTGTTTTTTTAAAAACCGTTATAACTACTTACCCAATGTCGACAACCACTGCAGAAACGGAAGCAGTGACACAATCAAAATTGAAGTAATCACCAAAACCCCTACAATCTGCGAAACTAATCGAATTTGTTTTTTTTTCATAGCTATTATGCTGCCTTTTTATCAATACGTAATTTCTCTTTACCCAAAACCACATCCGCCGTAACCAAACACGATGCCCGCCCCTTTTGTTCATCAGGAATCGAAAACATTACTTCCAGGAGAATCCGTTCCAAAACGCTTCGCAGAGCCCTCGCTCCTGTCTTTTTCTTCATCGCTAAATCAATAATAGCATCTATACCATCCGGTGCAAATTCAAGCGTGACACCATCCAATATAAACAATTTCTGATACTGTTTCGACAGCGCATTCTTAGGCTCTGTCAAAATTCTCTTGAGGTCGGCTTTATCGAGATTCTCAAGAACCGACACAATAGGTAGTCTACCCAAAAATTCAGGAATCATACCGTAGTGGAGGAGGTCATCGTAATCAATTGCACTATAAATAGTTTTCTGAGCCTTTGCTTCCGCTGCCACTGATTCAAAACCAATAGACTGAGCTCCCTTGAGTCGACGTTCAATAACCTTATCCAGTCCTTCAAAAGCACCGCCGCAGATAAAAAGAATATCTTTTGTATCCATACGAATAAATTGCTGTTGAGGATGTTTTCTCCCACCCTGAGGAGGAACGTTAACAATGTTTCCTTCAAGAATTTTCAGCAACGCCTGTTGTACGCCTTCACCGGAAACATCACGAGTAATTGAGGGCATATCGCTTTTGCGTCCAACTTTATCAATTTCATCAATATAGATAATGCCCTTTTCCGCTCTCCGCACATCACCTTCGGCAGAAATCAACAGTTGTAATAAAATATTTTCCACATCTTCACCAACATAACCAGCTTCAGTAAGCGCCGTTGCATCAGCGATAGAGAAAGGAACATCCAAAATCTTTGCAAGCGTTTTCGCCAACAGCGTTTTTCCACACCCTGTAGGTCCGATCAACAAAATATTACTTTTATCAACTTCAACATCGCCGCCAAGCTGTTTACCTTTCGTAGTAAAAACACGTTTATAGTGATTATAGACAGCCACAGATAACACTTTTTTTGCTTCATCCTGCCCAATCACGTATTCATTGAGTAATTTAAAAATCTCTTTGGGTTTCGGTAGCTTCGGTGAACGAGTACCTTTAATCGTATCAGTAGGCTTGCTAAACCACTTTTCGTTAACAAGCTGGTTACAAACCAAAATGCAGTTGGCACAGATCGAGGCTTTCCAGCCTTTAACCAAGGAACCAACGACCTCAGAATTTTTACCACAGAATGAACATATGTTGTTTTCAGTAGTCGAGTTTTTCATTGTGTTTCTCTCGCTGTATTATGGTAATTAGAGAAAATTCACTTAATTGTACACGTTGTACAAACAGAAATCAAGAGCCGCTATGCAGAAACATAACATCATCTTCTTTGGAACATCATCCTTTGCCGCCCACATTCTGGACTGTTTATTACTCACTTCGTATGCTCCTTCTACAATAGTAACGCAACCAGACAAGCCTCAGAAACGATCCACCGAACCAGTACCCCCACCAGTAAAAACCTTAGCACTAGCAAAAAATATCCCACCCGAAAACATTCTACAACCTGCAAGAGTGAGGGATGAACAGTTTCTACAAACACTTGAATCACTCCAACCAAGCCTCATTATCGTCGCCGCTTATGGTCAAATTCTCCCAAAACGTCTTCTCGACATTCCTCCAGAAGGATGCCTAAACGTACACGCATCCTTACTACCAAAACATCGGGGAGCTTCCCCAATAGCAGCTACTCTAGTAAACGATGATCCCACCACAGGTGTTACAATAATGCTCATGGATGAAGGAATGGACACCGGTCCAATCCTAACAATGGATGAATTAGCAATAAACCCAACAGAAACCAGAGAAACACTTGAAGAAAAGCTAGCTGAACTAGGAGCCCGTCTACTGATAAAAACTATTCCTCTCTGGATAGAAAAAAAAATAACACCAAAACCCCAAGATAATAATCAGGCTACTAACACCAAACTGCTAACCAGAGCTGATGGAAAAATTAACTGGAACAAAACTGCAAATGAAATTGAATGCGAAATGCGAGCCTACACCCCCTGGCCAGGAACATGGACAACCTGGACGGAACGAAAACAGCAAATTACAATCCATACAGGAAAAGTGCTCACAGAAGACATCCCGATGAACACACACACACCCGGTGAAGTCCTTCTCCTACCGGAAAAAAAACTTGCAATCGCCTGCGGCAATGGTTTTTTTCTCCCTGAAATCGTGCAACTCGCCGGAAAAAAAGCTACCCCAATCGATGAATTTATCAGAGGATATATCAACTTCATAGGAGGCCATCTTGAATAAACCCGAAACCACAATCCCCATAATCATCGATAAAAAAACAAAAAGCTATCCAATCACAATCGGCTTTGACGTATATCTACAACTACCCAAATACATAAACAACAAACAACGAGCATTCATTATTACGGACAGCAACGTCCATCCACTGTATTGCAACAAAATTACATCAATTCTGAATCAAGAAACTATAGAATTCCACGAGCATATAGTGCCTGCAGGAGAAGCATCAAAAAACATCGAACAACTCCAACATATCTGGAAGTTTTTATTACAAAACAACATAGAGCGTAATGATATTATTATCGCGTTAGGTGGTGGAGTGATTGGAGACATGGCAGGGTTTGCAGCAGCTACTATTGTTCGTGGGATCAATTTCATTCAATTACCAACCACACTGCTTGCGCAGGTTGATTCGAGTGTAGGAGGAAAAACTGGCATTGATTTTGCCCAAACAAAAAACATGGTTGGCTCTTTTCACCAACCAATTGCCGTTCTTGCAGAAATTTCCACATTAAAAACACTCCCTAACCGTGAACTCCTTTCCGGCTACGCTGAATGTCTAAAACACGGACTAATCAGAGATAAAAACTACTGGGAAACATTTTCCACAACCCCTCCTAATCAACTCAACGAAGAGCAACTATTCAACCTAGTAAAACGCAGTTGTGAAATCAAAGCTGCAATCGTGGAAGAGGACGAACATGAGAAAAAAGGTGTACGACAACTCCTCAACCTCGGCCACACCATTGGACATGCTCTAGAATCTTCTACAAATTTTTCTCATTACACCCATGGTGAAGCCATTGCCATCGGCACAGTTGTCACAGCATGGATCAGCCATCTTTCAGGTCTTATCAGTGAAAATGATGTTCAATCTATCATCACCGGCTTCCAAAACGTGGGACTCCCTACCACCTCAACACACGCCGATCCTGCAACAATCCTCCCCCTACTCAAAACCGACAAAAAAGTCTCCCAAGGCCAAGTGCACTGGACCCTTCTCAAATCCATCGGCACAGCTATCTCTAACCAACTAGTCAACGACAACATAATCATCGAATCCCTCAATAAAATCTCCTATATATCGTAACTGCTCACAGCACTGCCACTCCAACGAAGCACTTTTTCTGAAGCCAAATACTAAGACGTATTCTTCCAGTCTTTGGTTCTTGTGAAAAAATGCCGTTTCAACGGCATTTTTTCACAAGAACCTGTACACGGAGGACAGCTCCGATGCCCCTCTACAGATTGTTAAAGATCCCCGTCAAAATCTCTCTCTGGAGCGTCGGAACATGAGTGTGGCAAAGCTGTGAGCAATTACCATTTATCTTTTTAACATTTCCCCCATTCTCCAGTACAATAAACTTGGAAAAAACAAACCTACCAACACCAATGGAACAAACCACCTTGTTCAAAGCGGACGAAATCATGGAAATAGTAAGCATAGAAAAAAAGCAGTGCAAAAGCATTATCCCCAACAGACCTGCAGACGGACACAAATACAACTTTGGCCGAGTACTCATATGGGCTGGTTCGCACATTTTTCGAGGCGCACCACTTCTTGTCTGCAAAGGTGCTTACCGCACAGGAGCCGGCTTAGTACGCTTAGCTTGCCCCGAAGACTTGATAGCACCAATTGCGTCAGCATTGCCAGAAACAACATTTTTACCACTGCAAACCACTCCACCTGGATCATTTCTCCCTAACACTATCATCACCCTGATCCAGTGTATTCTAGAAAATCAGTTCAATGCGCTCGTGATCGGACCAGGACTTGGGCAAAATAATCTCAGCTCGCGTTTTCTTCGAGAACTTTTGCAGAAAATAACCATCCCGCTTCTCCTCGATGGAGATGCCTTAAACGTGCTTGCCACCGTGGAAAATCTAAGCGAACTCATGGACAAACTCCCCGAAAAAGTCCTCACGCCCCACGAAGGAGAATTTTCAAGGCTGATCAACACGCCAACGGATCTGATCAGAAAAAACCGTGCCGAATTTGCCCTCGACTTTGCGAAGAAATACCGCTGCGTGCTCGTTCTCAAGGGACAAAACACCATCATCACCAACGGAAAAAGCATCTTCTCCAATACTACTGGTGGTGTAAACCTTGCCACAGCAGGAACTGGCGATGTCCTTGCAGGCATTATCGGAGCCCTACTCGCACAAGGAATCTCAGCGCTAGATGCCAGCATACTTGGCGTGTATCTCCATGGAACAGCAGGTGACCTATGGAAAAAACAACATGGCGACCGTGGCATGCTCGCAAGCGAAGTTGCGGACCTCATCCCGACCGCATATCAAACCTTATCACAGAAATAAGCCATGTACTTTTTTATTTACAACCCAACCGCAGGTACTCGCTGGTCAGATAAACAGCTCAATGCGTTCAGAAAGCTACTGCAGGAAAAATTTCGCAGACACCAGTTTACCATCACCGTAGAACCAAAAGACGCCACTATCTTTGCAAAACAAGCACTAGAGCTACAATCCACAGCAGTTATTGTTATCGGAGGTGATGGCACCGTCCATGAAGCCATACAAGCATTAGCTCAAACCCATATACCTCTCGGCATCATCCCCACAGGAAACAACAACACCCTCGCTCAAGCATTAGAAATCCCAGAAAAAACTGAGGATGCAGTCAACTATATTCTCAACAGCAAAGAAACTGTTATAGACCTAGGACAAATCGATCGCAAAACCTTTTTTGCGACAAATTTTAGTATTGGAATAAAAGTAAACCCCGCAAACAAAAGTATCTTTGGTCACATCCAATCAGCACTTAAATTAACACACTCCCTGACTCTCTCCCCCACAACACTGCAACTCAAATTCAACGAGCAGGAACTCAAAGCTGACTTTTCCGTTCTCAGCCTCAGCAACCTCATTTGGCCATTTGAAGGACGTTTTGGAACACTCGCCAGCAACCCAAACGATGGAAAGCTAGACCTATTCACCATTAGTCAGCTCAATAATCGAAAAGAAATGATTCACATCCTCTCCAACGAACACTTCTCTAGTGAAAAAGAAAATCTCAGCTACTTCAAACTCAAAGACATCATTATAGAAAATAACCCAATGAACACGACGACAGCTGACGGTGAACACCTAGAGCTCACCGATAGCACAAAAATACGCGCTGTAGCAAAAGCCCTAACACTACTTGTCCCCGATAAAAAAACCCTTGCCCCAACCGACAACCCAGTCTAGACTAGGAGAGGTGATTTTTTAAAAGAGTCACCGAAAAAATCCGTATTCGGGGATGGTCTAATGGTAGGACGACAGGTTCTGGCCCTGTTAATCTAGGTTCGAGTCCTAGTCCCCGAACCAAAACTATACGTCTCTAAAGCCCTGCAAAGGGCTTTTTTTTATTTACCACCAAAAATAATTCTCCATCTACAGTGACGCAAATCTTACGTCTCTGCGAATCAAAAACAGAGCAGAAGCCGGTGAATATCCAAAAGACTTTTGATAAAATGAAACCATGAAAAACAACAGCATCATCTACCAAACAAAAAGCGGCGAGATAGAATTCAAAGGAGATGTCCAAAAAGAAACACTCTGGGCAAGTTTGCAGCAGATTGCGGATCTTTTTGGGCGTGATAAATCTGTTGTGTCTCGTCATATTAAGAATATTTTTAAAGAAGAAGAGTTGCAAAGAAATTCAGTTGTTGCATTTTTTGCAACAACTGCCAGTGACGGTAAAACCTATCAAGTAGAATACTTCAATCTCGACGTAATCCTCTCCGTCGGTTATCGAGTCAATTCCATAACTGCCACCAGATTTCGCCAATGGGCAACCAAAACGTTGCGAGAGCATATCGTCAAAGGCTACACAATCAATAAAAAGCGGATTTCAAAAAACTACGAAGAGTTCATCCGAGCAGTTGAAACCATAAAAAAGCTGCTGCCAGCAGGAGAAAAAATAAAAACACAAGATGCACTAGAGCTCGTAAAGCTCTTTGCCAATACATGGCTTTCCTTGGGAGCATATGACAAATCTGCTTTACCGAAATCAGGAAATACCAAACGAGAGGCGCGCATTACTGCCGATGAATTACGAGAAGCAATCATGGAACTTAAAAATGAATTGGTCAAACGAAAAGAAGCAACCGATCTATTTGCTCAGGAAAGACAGGAAGATGCAATTGCTGGAATTGTAGGTAATGTTTTCCAATCAGTTTTTGGGCAGGATGCGTATGGAACGATTGAGGAAAAAGCAGCGCATCTACTCTATTTTATTGTCAAAAATCACCCGTTCACCGATGGTAATAAACGAAGCGGTGCATTTGCCTTTATATGGTTTTTGCAGAAAGTAGGTATGTTGCAGAAAGAAAAAATGTCACCAGAGGCTTTGACTGCTTTAACACTGCTTGTTGCGGAAAGTAATCCAAAGAGTAAAGAAAGAATGATCGGACTTATATTGCAGTTACTTAAGAAATAACACTGAGCAAAACTCTCAAGGTAAGTAAACTGTTCTTCTGTTTGCGACAAGAATGTTACTATGAATGTAAGGAAGAAATCTGAGAAGATCTAACAATACAACTATGCCCAGAATCAACGAAGCAGACACCAGACAAGAAATAATCGACAACCGCCTCAAAAAAGCCGGTTGGAATGTCACCAACCCAGCTCAAGTTACTCCTGAATTGGATATTTGGGTTGGTTTACCAGACAGTGTAAAAGAACCGACAACACCATACATGGGGCATCAGTTTGCTGATTATGCGTTGCTTGGTGATGATGGCTATCCTTTGGCTGTTGTGGAAGCAAAAAAGACCTCCAAAGATGCCAGAATTGGACAAGAACAAGCACGCCAGTATGCCGAAAATATCCAAAAAAATTCTGGCAAAACTATGCCGTTTGTTTTTTATACAAACGGTCATGATATTTATTTTTGGGATACGGAAAAATACCCGCCTCGCAAAGTATACGGCTTTCCAACAAAAACCGATTTAGAGCGATTGTTATTTTTGAGAAAAAATGAAAAACCTCTTTCCCAAGAGCTGATCAACAAAGATATTGCCGGTCGCCCGTATCAGATTGAAGCGATCCGTTCAGTGTTTGAAAACCTGGAAAAAGGAAAAAGAAAATCCTTATTGGTAATGGCTACTGGAACGGGAAAAACAAGAACCTGTGTCGCCATGCTTGATGCACTCATGCGAGCAAACAAAGTGCAGAAGGTGTTGTTTCTCGTGGATCGGATCGCACTGAGAAATCAGGCACTGGATGCGTTTAAAGAATTCTTACCCAACGCACCAGTCTGGCCAAAAGAAGGTGAACAAAGCATTGCAACGGACAGAAGAGTGTACTGTGCCACCTACCCCACCATGCTCAACATCATTGAAGACAAGGACTGCCCGCTAAGCCCTCATTTTTTCGACATTATTGTGGCGGATGAAAGTCACCGATCAATTTACAATGTGTATAAAAATATTTTTGATTATTTTGACTCTGTCCAGTTGGGACTTACTGCTACACCCAAAGATGCGATTGAACACAACACCTTTGGTATTTTTGGATGTGAGGATGGACTCCCTACTTATGCCTATTCCTATGAAGAAGCCATCCGAAATAATCCACCGTATTTGAGTGATTATGAAGTGCTGAAAATTCGCACCAAGTTCCAAAAAGAAGGTATACGAAAAACCAACATTACCATTGCCGAGCAGCAAAAACTGATCGCCGACGGCAAAGAACCTGCAGAAATAAATTACGAAGGCAGTGAAATAGAAAAAAAAGTAACCAACAGAGGTACCAACACCCTGATCGTGCAGGAATTTATGGAAGAGTGTATCAAAGACGAAAGTGGCACTCTGCCTGGAAAAACAATTTTCTTCGCCATGACGATGAAGCACGCTCGCAGGTTACAAGAAGTGTTTGACGATCTTTACCCCGAGCACAAAGGCAATATTGCCAAAGTCATCGTTTCCGACGATTCCCGTGTGTATGGTAAAGGTGGTTTACTCGACCAATTTATTACCAACGATTTCCCTCGCATCGCCATTAGCGTAGACATGCTGGATACCGGCATCGATGTTCGTGAACTGGTGAATCTGGTGTTTGCAAAACCCGTGTTTTCCTACACCAAATTCTGGCAGATGATCGGACGGGGAACACGGCTTCTTGAAGAGAAAAAACTAAAGCCGTGGTGCAAGGTAAAAGACAAATTCCTCATCATCGATTGTTGGGAAAATTTCGACTATTTCGAGATGAACCCCACAGGAAAAATCGATACCCCCACCAAACCACTGCCTGTTCGCCTATTTGAAACCAAACTGCAAAAACTCAATCTTGCAGAAGCACAAAACGATAGTGAACTTGTGCAAGCCACCATCCAGAAGCTTCAAGCAGACATCACAAAACTGCCTCCAAATAACGTGGTGATTTTGGATGCCAAAAGTAGCCTTGAAAAAGTTGATGCCACCTTTTGGCAGCGACTAAACGAGGACAAAAAGCTCTTTCTGGAAAAAGACATAGCGCCCCTGATGCGAACACGTACAGGTGAAGACTACAAAGCCATGAGTTTTGAACTCAGAGTACTCACCTACTCCATCGCAAAACTGAGTGAACAAGATGGTCAAGACAAAAAGATAAACGCCCTTGAAGAAGTGCTGATCGAAATGGTCTCGGATTTGCCGTTGTCTGTGAATGTTGTCGCCAAAGAGAAAGAAATTATCGAGAACGTGCTCCATAATGGCTATGTAAAAAAAGCCGATGAACAGGCTTTGGAAACGTTGATTCAGAAAATCGCTCCACTGATGAAATACCGTGAAGAAGGTATCAAACCCGATCAGGACTCTCTCGATCTACGAGATATCACCAACGAAAAAACATACATCAAATTTGGAGCAGAGAACGAGCGGATTACCATCCAAAAATATCGTGAAAAAGTCGAAACCTTGTTCAAAAAACTGGAAGAAGAAAATGAAATACTGCAAAAAGTAAAACAGGGAATGGCAATCACGCAAGAAGAAGTTGAGGAACTGGCAAATACAGTAAACCACTACGAGCCCTACCCTACGGAAGAAAACCTGCAAAAAGCCTACGATGCCCGCAAAGTACATTTCCTTGATTTGATCCGGTACATCATGGGCATTGGCGGGCTAGTTACGTTTACCGACAAAGTCTCCGAAGCATTTGCTGAGTTTATCGCCGAGCACAACACGTTAGCCCCTGCCCAGATTCAGTTTCTGATTGTGCTTCGTGACTTTATTATCAACAACGGTGAACTGACGAAAAAAGATCTTGTCAAAGAACCATTTACCAAACTCCATGCTCGTGGGTTCCTCGGTCTCTTCACGCCACAGTTACAAACAGAAATACTACATTTTACGGATAAACTACTGCACTATGCTTAATCCAACACTCAAATCATCCATCGGCAGGCTGTGGGACAAGTTTTGGAGTGGTGGAATTTCCAATCCCCTCACCGCCATCGAACAAATTTCCTATCTACTGTTTATGAAACGGCTTGATGAGATGGACTTAAAAAAACGCCAAGATGCCGAGTTTACGGGCGAAGCGTACAAATCCCTCTTTGGCGATGATGCAGAGAACCTGCGCTGGAGCCATTTCAAACAGATGGAAGGCGGGGAAATGCTGTCGCATGTGCAAACCAAAGTATTTCCATTTTTGAAAACGATCGGCAATGAAGAAAGTCCCTTTGCAAAACACATGGGCAATGCCGTGTTTATTATTTCCAAACCGTCATTGTTGGTGGAAGCGGTGACTATTATTGATGAGATATTTGCAGAAATAGATAAACAGGATGCTGCAGGTCAGGGTTTTCAAGATACGCAGGGCGATCTGTACGAGTATCTGCTTTCAGAAATCACCAGCGCGGGCAAACTCGGTCAGTTTCGTACACCTCGGCATATCATCCAGCTCATCTGCGAACTCGTAAATCCAAAACTTGGTGACACGATTTGCGATCAGGCGTGTGGCACTGGTGGATTTTTACTCGGAGCATATCAACACATTCTGACGACACACACGAGCAAAGAGCATCGCAAAACCGATGAAAACGGCCTAACCCGTGGCGATCTGGGCGACACACTTACAGATGAACGGCAGTGGACGCATCTCAAGCAAAAAACCTTTTACGGTTACGACATGGATGAAAGCATGGTGCGGATTGGATTGATGAACCTAATGATGCACGGGATTTCCAGTCCCAATATCGAGCAACGAGACACGCTTTCCAAGCGATATGATGAAGACAATTTCTACGACTGCATCATGGCAAACCCGCCGTTTAAAGGCAGTATCGACAAAGGCGACATCAATGAATCGCTGTCGCTGGGAACAACCAAAACCGAGCTACTCTTCATCAATCGCATCATCAAATCGCTCAAAATCGGCGGACGAGCCGGTGTAATCGTACCGGACGGTGTCCTCTTCGGCTCCAGCAACGCCCACAAGCAAGCCCGACAAATGTTGCTCAACGAGTGCGAACTACAAGGCATCATCTCCATGCCCAGCGGAGTTTTTAAACCGTATGCCGGAGTAAGCACCGCCATCCTCATCTTTGTAAAAGGCGGCGAGACGGAGAAAGTCTGGTTCTACGACATGCAGTCCGACGGCTACACCCTCGACGACAAACGCAGCAAGATCAACGGCGGCGGCGATTTACCGGACATTGTTGAAAAGTGGAAAACGAGAACTCAGCAAGTAGAAAACAAACGAAACAGCAAATTTTTCTCCGTAGATAAAATAGAAATCGAACAAGCCGACTTCGACCTCTCTATCAACCGCTACAAAGAGACGGTATACGAAGAAGTAGTCTACGAAAATCCAAAAGTGATTTTGAAAAAGATAGAGACACTGGAACAGGAAATTATGCAAGGCATCGCAAATTTAAAAAACGAATAGACACAAACATGCGTATGTGATAAATTCAAGAGGCGTAGAGACGCAAGATTTTGCGTCTCTTCAAACAAGCACAATATGATAGAGCGCATTTCTCCTCCCCTTCCGAAGGGGAGGCTTGGTGGGGTTAGATTTCTCCAGTTCCCACTTTCTCAAAGGGGGCTAGGGGGATTTCCAAACTCTTACACAACACTCTCACTCAAAAGACAACGGTAGTTACTCGACAGTACAACCCCATGGTACCCACACTATGCCCAAGAACAAAAACAACTTACCCACAAACACCCCCAACTACAGCGAACTGATTTCCAGTATTGGCTCTATTTTGGCACAAGGTAGAAGGTTGGCACATCAGACGGTCAACACCATTCTAACCACGACCTACTGGCAAATTGGCAAGCAAATTGTGGAATTTGAACAAGGCGGGAAAGAACGGGCGAAATATGGGTCACAACTATTACAAAAAATTTCTACCGACCTAACAAAGCAGTTTGGAGAAGGTTTTTCATATCGAAATGTAAGACTTATAAGACAATTTTACCTAGCATTTCCAAATTGGCAGACACTGTCTGCCAATTCTCCCCCCCTCTCCTGGTCACACTACGTTCGCCTCATGAGTATAGAAAATCCCGATGAACGGAAATTCTACGAGGTGAAAACTAAATTGTGCAACGTGCCGTTGCACAATTTAGTTTTGTTAAAAAGACACCAACCAAAAACACCACCATCGCCACTTTTTACTGTGTGCCAGTTGTCCGCCCACAGACAACGCTCCCACAACCCGATGTGTCATTACGAGCGAGTCCACGAGCGTGGTAATCCCTTGGGGAACTAAATACCCCCAAAATGTCTGCAGATGTAGTTTACAATTAAATCGGAGCACCCCATGACGACCACCACAACCATCTTCGAAAACTTCAAAATCCGCCGCATCTACGATGAAAAAACCGAAACATGGTATTTCTCGGTCATTGATGTCGTAGCTGCACTAACAGAACAGGTAGATTTCCAGCTAGCTCGTAACTACTGGAAAGTACTAAAAAACCGCTTAACAAAAGAAGGAAGTCAACTGGTTACAAATTGTAACCGGTTGAAAATGCTAAGTCAGGACGGCAAAATGCGGGAAACCGACGTCGCCACCGCCGAAACCCTCCTCCGCCTCATCCAGTCCATCCCCAGCAAAAAAGCCGAACCAATCAAACTCTGGCTTGCGAAAGTAGGTTACGAGCGCATGCAGGAAATGAGCGATCCCGAGAAAGCCCTGAACCGCTCCAGAGAGTACTGGAAGAAACACGGACGCAGTGAAAAATGGATCCAGCAGCGGATGATGGGACAGGAAACCCGAAACAAGCTGACGGACTACTGGGGCAAAAACGACATCAAAGAAGGTGAAGAATTCGCTATTTTGACGAACATCATCCATGGCGAGTGGTCTGGTCTAACCATACAGGAACACAAAAAACTCAAAAAGCTGAATACCCAAAACCTCCGCGACCACATGACCGAAGCCGAACTCATCTTCACCGCCCTCGCAGAACTCTCCACCCGCCAGATAGCCGAAAGCGTCCAGGCAAAAGGCCTAAAAGAAAACAAAACCGCCGCCAAAAGTGGCGGCACCGTAGCCAAAAACGCTAAAATCGAATTAGAGCAGAAGACGGGGAGGAAGGTGGTGAGTGGGGAGAGTTTTGTGGGGAAAGTGAAGAAATTGAAATGACTTCCTACCAACGAACATGTCATTGCGAGGCCTGTCGTGAGCTTGTCGAATGAAGGCTTTCGCGACGTGGCAATCCCTTGGGGTGTACTGAGCCCGATGGGATTACCACGCTCGGG
>JBAXVQ010000050.1:0-14090 GCA_037128935.1 bacterium
GTATAAATAGACTCATTGAAATCTTCTTAATAGTACTTTATTTGTAAATATAAAATTGTTTGTTAAGGTAATACTATTAAACGAATAAAATAAATATTAAAGTAACATAATATGATTAAAATCGTTCATGATTTTGAGAGCAAATAAAATTGTATATGAGGGCTAATAATTTTAACAGATACTGGTTTGAAAATGCTCACTCCTTGAGATCAAGAGCGGAAAGGCCATTATTTAGTAATCTTGGGACATTGTTGCAGCAACGGCTGAAGCAAGATGCAGTTAAACCGAGAAGGTTTAGGTTTAAAGAAGCGCTAGATGTCCCGAAAGTAGAAGGAATGAAGCATGTTATTACCTTTTCTGTAGGCGCTCCATTGGCGTTTATCGATATAAAAATTAACTCTGGCGCAACAAAAGAAGAACAGGTTGCTAAGCTAGAGCGTCTGTATGCGCGTCTTGCAAGTGGTTGTGGCATTTTGATAGCGTCTACTCCCAGAGTAAAAAGTGAGCATTTTGCTTTGCAGAGATTGAAGGTGAGTATAAGAAGTAAGGATCATCAACAGAGATTTCTTCAGGCTTTGCATGCAATCGCAGAAGAGGAAAAAGGAAACGTTCTTGTCGCGGTCGGGAAGTTTGAGGAACCTTTTTATGGCTTTGTTGCGGACGATGTACAAGGAAATGTGAAAACATCAATATGCTTAAGAAAAGAAGGGCGGGGTGGAGAGCATGCCTTGATAGCAATGACTAGATTAGCAGATGCATTGATGAGTAAATGTTTTCTTGGTAAGGAAACTGAAGAGAGTTGCATATTTCATGTTCCTTGCGGTGAGGGGAAGGAAGCAGTAGAAACAGTCATGGATTTGAAAGGTCAGCCAAGAGAGTTTTTGCGGAGGCAAGTAAGAGTAGGTGTGTTGAAACATGGGGTAGTAGATATCCTAGTAAGTAAATATTTTGTAGGACTACAACCTCTAGCTCCTAAAAGGTTTCCCTACGAAGATATGCCTTTGTACGAGTTTGACAAGAAAGACTCTAGTAAGCAGACTACTCTAGAATCTCGCCTTGCGTCGATGCTCTATAGGTTGGCAAGAATAGTAAGCCAAAAGGCTTTGCATCCTTTTGGAGTTATCGAAGGTGATAGCGTGATAGTTAAGGGAGATCCAAGAGAAAAGCTTAATGAAAGACTGCTCATGGGTTTGGAAGAAAAGGGGATAGTTGCGTCAAAGCTTCCACTCCGAGTAGCTTTCACTCGCGGTGGGTTGCCAGTATTTTTCAGTGCAGAGGACGAGCAAAGTAAGTTGACTGAAGATTTGCTTGCGTTTAATACGGTTGAACAGCAAAAAGCTGCTTAATTTTTTTTCAATCCACCAGTTGTTGGAGTTGATGAGTTTGCAGTTTTTGTTGTGGTTTTCTTTGGAGTATCTGGAGTTGCAGTGGTTTCCAGTACCTTTGCATCGGCAAGAGATTTATTCAGAAAAGCGGTCTGGATATTCATTTCACTGATCTTGTCATTAATTTTCACTAGTTGTGCCGCATCATCTTTGTTCTCTGAACGAAGCTTACTGATTTCACTTGCCAGTAAGGCTATGTCATTAAAAAGTTTGGCGCTTGTATTTGCTTCTTTGCTAATTTGCTCAGCTCCAGTAGGTACGGCTTCTGATGTAAGAAAAGAATTGAAAGCTGTCACTTTTGTTTGCAAGGAAGAATTCGATTGTGCAAATTCCTGAGCAGTAGATGTGGTACTTATCACTGAGAGATGGTCAATTTCGTCAACAACACTATTATGCTTTTCGAGCATAGTCTTTGCATAAGCAACTACTGCTTCCTGTTTTTTGGCAAGATCAATAAGTGTCGCGCCACCCCAGAAGGCAAAACCTCCTGCTATAACGCCAATAACTAACGAGCATGAGCAACAACCGATAGCAACCTTTTGCCAAGTTTTCATGAAAACCTTTCTAAAGTGATAGTGATAAGAAAAGAGTAATTGGAAATTGGAGGAATCACAAGTAAGCAGCAAGAAGAATTAGTAACTGATAAAAATTTTGCATTTGCAAATTTGTTTAATCACTAGAAAAAGCATCAGTAAACCAGTAAGATAAATGCATACCAACGTGAGTAAACATGAATTTTATTTTACAAAAATCAAGAAAATTTATTAAGAAATTTCCTGTTTTCGTTCTGTTTTTAATTGGCTTTTTTGTTTTTATGATATGTTGTAGTTTGAATTTTTATTCACATTCTGCGAGTGCTCAGGCTCCAGTGATTTCCCCTTGGCTAAATCAGAATATGGTGCAAAATCCTTCCTTTGAAGACAGCTTCGTGAATTCTTGGTTTTTCAAAGTGACGCCAGGAGCCAATGCAACGTTGGCTGCGGACAATACAACCGCTGAGGATGGAACAAATTCAGCGGTTGTCACTATTACACAAAGCAATACAAATCGGTGGTATGTGCAATTGGCCCAGATTCTCATGCCTATTTTTAAGGACAGAACGTACGAGCTTACATTCTGGGCAAAAGCATCAGCACCGAGAAATATTGAATTTTCACTGCAACAGTCAAAGGCTCCCTATCCTGTATTCAAGGCACAGGCAGCTGCACTTACTACCTCATGGCAACAGTACACAATGACATACACTAGTAGCGTCAATCAAGACAACACCAGTATTCATTTCAACCTTGCCGAGTCTATTGGTACTGTATGGATAGACAATGTTTCTTTGAAAATGACAAACACGCCAGAACTTCATGATGCTCTTGCCGTTCAACCATCAAGCAATGCGCCAGGTTTGTGGAATTTGGTGTTTAACGATGAGTTTGATGGCACGACACTAGATGTCGCCAAATGGGTGCAATGTCGTAGATGGAATAATTATGATGGTTGCCATGTTGGCGGCACAGAAGAATTACAGTGGTATTCCCGTGACAACGTCATAGTCAACAACGGAACACTGAAATTGCGGGCTCTAAAACAGGGTTTTGATGGATCAGATGGACAGCATTATGACTACACTTCCGGCATGATCACAACGGATAAAGACAACTATAACGAGAATGTTCCACCTAGATTTTCCTATACCTATGGATATGCCGAGATGAAAGCGAAGCTCCCACCGGGACAAGGCTACTGGCCGGCATTCTGGATGTTGCAACAAAACGGCGTCTGGCCACCAGAAATTGACATTCTAGAAAACCTAGGGCATCAAATGACCATAGCACATATGACGTTTCACTGGTCAGACCTAGTTGATGGAAGCCATAAACAAAGCGGCACTATTTGCACTTCCTCAGACCTTTCTGCTAACTGGCATACCTATGGTGTAGACTGGCAACCTAATGCTATTGTGTGGTATCTCGATGGACAAGAATGCAAGCGTTACTCTACGGCAGCAAACATTCCTACCAACCCAATGTATTTATTATTGAATCTCTCAGTGGGAGGGGCATGGGGCGGATATCCTGATTCTACAACCGTTTTCCCAGGTGATTTTGAAACTGATTACGTTCGAGTATGGCAGAAAGAGCCGTCTCCAACTGTCACTCCAACAGTTACCATCACAAATACACCTACTCCCACCTCAACAAAAACGCCAACTTCGACATACTATTCCGGAGGAGGTTCAGTTTGGTACACCCAAACACCTACTCGAACACCGGAACACTTCTCTCAGGAAACTATTCCAGATGAAGCGAAAGCAATTAAAAAATTCTATGCTTACCGTTACAGCGCCAAGTGGGCAGGTCAATATCAGGCAAGTACGTTTGAAGGAACTGCAAACAATGGTGACGAATATTTTGACATGCAACCATGCTCAGTCCTGAATTTTTGGGCAGAGTTGCAGAATGACGGTATCACGCCTTGGCTCTCTAGCAAAAACGCACAAGCCAACAGCCTCAACGAGTTTACTTTTGCCACCTATAAAGATCCCAAAGTTGTCTCAGCACCTAGTTCCTTAGGCTACGACGACTGCCCTCTGGGCTTATCCTGCGGAAAAAGCTATTTCAAGCACAGCTCTTGGGTTAGTGATTACCGCATTGGTACGCTCGATCAGTTAGTGGTTTATCCAGGTCAGATTGGGCGCGTCAGTATGCAATTTCAAATTCCCTGCAACGCCGAAAAAGGCCGATACCGCGAAGATATTTCTGCCGCTTCTGGAAAATATTGGATTTACAACGGCACGAACGGTGACCCTTTAAATGTGATGCATATCTGGGTTGGATTTAGGGTGCAGTAAGTATTGAAATTGTGACTTACTGCAGAGTTGAATAGCAAAAACCTATTTGAATTAATTAACAGCTGGAGGCTAATTATTACGTGTTTGCTGAACCAAGAATGGGTTGCATAGATAGAAGTAGTAAGTGAAAGAAAAAAAGCAGGAGACTGAACTACTAGAAAATAGTTATACTACTACCGTGAGCACTATTTATATTACAACTAGCAAATCAAAGAATATAAAGAAACGCCCCCGTTTCGGTTGCTGTGGCTGTGTATTTCTACTTGTTGCTGCATTATCAACACTTGCCTACCTCTCCACCATCACCGATCCATTTTCTCCCAACACCATAGTCAATACTCCTTTTACCACTACCGTTGATAACGGACAGATTCACCTCCTTCAAAACTCAGCCCTGACGATAAACAACAACGGTGTATATGAAGCCTTCAGCTGGTTCAAAAGCGGTTACCACATGATCGTCAACGCAAATTGGGGCAGCCCAAAAGCTGCAAGTGAAGACGAAGATGGCATCATCAACGATATTCACACACTCAGGTTTGATCCTTCAAAACCCTATCTGATTTCCGGCGATCATTTCAGCGTGCTCTATCCTAGAAATCTTGGTGTTTTTTACCTCCCAACACTCGATCCACGCATCGCCAGAACGCAAGATGAGTGGGAACTGCAGCAACGGCTATATCTTCAGACCACAGCATACACGTTGGAAACCTTTTCCCAATCAGGAAAGCCATCAACGACCATCGTTCCAACAGGCAGTAATGCCGTTACGCAAATTAACGTATACGCCTATCCTTCTGATGCCCTTTACGGAACGCTCTTTGCCCTAAAAACGCTGCAATCACCAGAGGAGCTGCAACGCCTTTATCCTTTCACAGCAGCAGAAAACGTTTCTCTCGAAACTGCGCAAGCCGGAACAGAGCTACTTGACCGCTACAGGGAAAATCTTCAGCAACTTCTTGATGACTACTTTCACTATGTGTACGACGAACAAACGGGTTTGGTCAAAACGCAGATTCACCTCTCCGGAGCCAAAGACATCACCAAGCGGCAAGGTGCTTTCTACGATAACGTTATTCTCTGGCGCACGCTGCAGCTCGCTCAGGATATGGAAATAATGCCATCACCAATTGACCTTGATCAGTACAGAGAGCTCATTCTCAGCACGTATTGGGATGGTAAAACCGGTCATTTCCTCGAGGACCTTTCCGATGAAAGCTTACAGGAGAGCTACTATTCGTCCGACTGGCTCGTTGTCCTTTTCACTGGCTTCCTCAACCCTGCCATTCCAAACGACCGAGCATACTACGAGCAGAGTTTGCAATACATCGAAAAAGAAGGACTAGCACGCCCCTTTGCCATTAAATACCAACAAACCGACCGAGAAGGCCGCCAGTTTCCTCTCGTCAAAACATTCCTCCCCTCCTACGGCGGCAGCGCAATCTGGAGCTTCTGGGGCTTGGAATACACAAAGTTGAATCTGCTGCTCTACAAACAAACCAACGATCAAAAATATCTTCAGGAAGCCGAATACCAGCTAGATCGCTACAAAGAAAACATCGAAAAATACCGAGGATTCCCCGAAGTATACTCCGAAAATGGCGAAATGATCGAGACCAAATGGTACACCAGCGTTCGGCAGACTGGGTGGGTGGTGAATTATGAGCAGGCGAGGGGGATGTGGGAGAGTGTGAAGTAGTGTGATTGAAACATAATGGGAGTAGTATCCCAAGAAAATAATATGTATTTGTGTCATCCTGAGGCTTTTGCGAAGGATCTTTTCGTAACAACCAGGGGTTTCTGTAGCCCTGAAGGTGTTCGAAGAGATCCTTCGACTCCGAGTACATCGCTCAGGATGACACTATAGAAAACGCTTTGCAGCAGGACTTTCAGCCTTAAAACACCTACCGAAAATACCCCAACAACACCGGATACACCACCCCAATCTGCTGTTTCTTCTGATCAGGATCCAGCATATCGTGAATCAACCCAAGATCTTTGGAAAACTGAAACGTCTCAACTTCTTTCCCTTTCCCCCGCCACAACGCAACCATATCCGACGTCATCTCGTTATTCACAGCCGGATCATCTTCCAAAGTAATAACCGTAATGCTTTTAGACAACGGGGCAGACTGCGTTGCTTGATTATGCACTGCATAGCCCAGTCTTGCGATCTCCGCAACAGCTCTTGTTGAAAAGCGAGGATACGCATGATCCAGTCCATCCTCCTGCTTCTTTACCTCATCCCACCAACGATAGTACCCAGGAAAGAATATGCTCGCATTCACAAAGAATTTTTTCAGCGGTACTGGAATCGTTTGAGAACCAAACACAGGTGCCAACACTACGATCTTATCCACATCTGCTCTATTTTGTGCCACCCATGCTGCCATAACCCCCCCAGCTGAAATCCCACTCACGGTAACTTTTTCACCCAAACCCGTTGCAATATCAACCACTTCATCACTAAATACTCGCAACTCCCCAGCCGTAAGCAACTGCGGCTCATTGGTCATCAGGTCAGCAAAACCATGATGTGGTATTCTCGGAATCAAAACATTATAACCCTGATCATAGAGTTGTTGCCCAAAAGCTCGGTATTGCTGAGGACAGTTGGTGAAGCCATGAATCAGTACAACCATGCGATCGGTTTTTTTTCCATGAGTCAGAAACGTCGTTTTACATTTCTCCAAGATTTGAGGAGAATCGGCTTGTTCGAGGAGGGAAAGGCGGAAGAGTGCGTCGTCGTAGGTGGTGGTTGGGGTAGCTTTTGACTGTAAACCAAAGGTTGTAACATAAAAAAAGGCCGTCAGTGCGAGAGCGCAGACAATAAGAAGCAATGAAAAAAGGCGTAACTTAGATTTTCTTTTCATAGTGATGGTAAATTTCCTAATTATTTTGCCAAAATATTCTTTGAATTCACTGGAAACGATAGCGTAAAAGAGGTTCCTTTTCCTACCTGACTCTTCACCAGTATTGTTCCCCCATGAGCTTCGACAATGTTTTTTACAAGATATAAACCGATTCCCGTGCCATCAGGTCGAATTCTCTGGGCTTGTTCTTCTCGACTGAACTTTGTAAATAGTTTTTCTAGATAGTCTTTTACAATACCAATGCCAGTATCTTTTACAGTAACCTGCACCGAATTTTGTTTATGCGTCAGGGTAACCTTGATACTCCCTTTCGAAGTATAATGGATTGCATTGTCCACAAGATTGGTTAAAGCCTGTAAAATTTTCTGAGTATCAAGAGTGAGGTTTGGAATTGCTGTTGATGGTGGAAGAAACCGTAGGGCAAGCCCTTTCTTCTCAGCCCGTTCGGTTAACTGCTCAATTACATCAACAATAATGGGGGAAATTGCACAACTCGTAGGGTGAATAATAAATTTTCCTGCCTCTATTTGGGCAATACTCAAAATATCTTCAACGATTATGGCCAACCGCTCAATATTGTTTTCAGTTTTTCGGACAGCTTCTAGTTCTGCTTTTGTTAATTTACCGTAGTCTCCTTCACTCAACATTGATACGTAACCTCGAAGTGCAGATATCGGGGTGCGGAGCTGATGGCTAGCTATAGACACAAACTCCATTTTTGCCTGATCAAGTACTTGCAGTTCCTTGTAGGCTTTTTCAAGATCTTTGGTTTTTTGCTCGAGCGAGCTCGCATACTGATTGATCTGGTTGTATAACCTTGCATTTTCCATTGCAATAGCAGCCTGCGAAGCGAAACTATTTAAACTTTCTAAAGTAGCAATAGAAATATTTTCCTTAGGTGTTCTCATAGAAACCTGTAGTACGCCAATAATCTTTTCTTTAACTTTCATAGGAATAGCCACATAGCTCTGCACACCCCACAGCTTCGCAAGCGGTGGAGTTTTTTTTACATTGAGAATTCCAATTCCAAGTAACTCAGAAAGTGAGTTTGCTATTTGAATTGTTCCTTTGCGGTAAAGTTCTTGCATAAGACTGGGCTTGCCGTGGATAGCAATAATACGATTCTCAAACGCTGTTTTATAACTAGCCCGTAGTTGCTTATCATAGGCATTATTTGAAGTTTTAAAAAAGTGGAATTGGTGTTCTTTTTCATCAAACACATACATAACTGTAATAACAATATCCTCACTCGATGTGCTGCTGACAGCTGCAAGGTTGTCAACAATTCTCTGCGCTACATCATCAAAATTCAGTGAAGATGCGATTAGTTGGGAAAACATTTGAATTTTATGCAAATCTAAGGCTCGCTGATCAATGTAGAGAAGCTTTTTTTGATACAATCTTGCATTTTCGAGTGCCAAAGAGGCTTGGTCAACATAACTTTGAATCATAGCAAGTAAGCGGGGCGTGACACTTTTTTGGGAAATTCCCATCGAAACCTGCAGAGCTCCTTTGATCTTTCCACGAATCAGGATTGGATAAACCACAAAGGATTCAAACCTCATTTCCTTCCGAAAGGTACGATCTTCCAACTCAGTTAACTGATCACCAACTAGGTCACGAAGTGTTTTCCCAAACTGAATTTTCCGAGTTTCAGCAACTTTACTCAGAACTGTAGGGTGTGGAGAAGGTAGGACAGGAACAATTCTATTTTCCATTCGTGCAGGGCGATAGATCGTCTTGATCGCTTTCCGAAGTTTTGGAATATTGGAGGTTGCCACATAGCGAAATGCCTGAATATCTTCGTCAATCGTATATATCACTGACGCAATAACACCTTCTCGGCTGCCTACCTGCACGATCAAATCTACAATCAACTGGGCAACTTCGTTAAAATCCAGAGTGCTGTTAATTTTTTTTATCACCGTCTGCAAAGAAAGAAGATCCGAAGCCAGTAGCTCTGACTCTCCATACTGTTGGTGCGCTTTTTCAAAAAATGCTGGTTGATCAGATAACGCCAAAGATGCCATAGCAATATAGTGTTCCAAGGTCTGCAGAGTATTTTTTGAAAGTTCTTTATAAGGCTTGCTGATGGCGACCTGAAGCATGCCTTCCACTTTTCCTTTTGAGGCAAGTGGTAGCACAAGGAAAGATTGAAATCCCATGCTATTGCTTAGAGCCAATTCTTCAGTGGGCGAAATCTGTGTGCCAACAACATCAGCAAAGCAATTTCCATGCTGCATAGTGCTTGTTGTATAAGCTTTAGAAAGTAAGGTAGAGGTGTTGGTGATTGGAATAATTCGCTGTTCGAGAGGAGTAGCGGATAAAGAAATTTGCAAAGCCTGCTGAAATTTGGGGACTTGAGAACAAGTGAGAAATCTAAATCCTTGGTTTTCCTCGTCAAATATGTACACAAATGCACAAATATACTCATTTTGTGAACCAAGTGAGGGAATAGTATCAACAATCAACTGCGCTATTGTAGTGAAAGTATTCATAGTGAATCGAGAGATACATCATAACAAGTTAAGTATACCATTTTCCACTGACGGTTTCGTACACTTCTGATAAGGATTATTTAGAAGATGTATTCGAACGAATTTTTCCATACACCTTTGTAAACTCCGCACCAAGAAACAGGATTTCCGAGGAGGTATACACCCATAGCAAAATCGCCACCAACGCCCCCGCCGCACCATACGCCGACGTTGCCACCCCTTTCGTCAGGTACCAAGTCAGCAGCATCCGCCCAAAAAGAAAAAGCAATGCCGTAAATCCGCCACCAACCAAAGCATCATGGAGATGAACCTTCGCATCAGGGATAAAAGTAAACATACTCACAAATAACAACCACGTAAGAAGAAAGGTCAACACCATGCTCCCAAGCGGAAGGATAAATGCAAGCGTTGGGTATTGCTCAGTAAGAAATCCGAGAAAAAAGTTCAGAGCAGTATTCAGAAGCAACGAAAGAAGCAACAACAAAGCAAGAAGGAGGATATACCCAAGTGAGAAAATCTGTTTTTTTACTAATCGAAACCAGACAGTTTTGCTTTTCGGCTTCGCATCCCAGATGACGTTGAATGAGTTCTGTAGCTGAGAAATAATCCCTGTTGCTCCAATAAGGAGAGTTATTACCCCCACAACAGTGGCGATAATCGAAGAATTTCTATTCGAAAGATCATTCAGTAATGAAGACACTACCCGCCCCACCTCAACTCCCAGTAACGCATTCACAGCCCCAATCACTTCATGTAACACTTGATCTCGACTGAGCACCATCCCCACAATTGCGATAATAATCAGAAGCAAAGGAGCAAGCGAAAAAACAGCATAATACGCTAACGCCGCCGCCAAAGTCTGGGCATTGTCTTTCTGCCACTCTCGGATGACCGCTTGTAGAAATTTCCAGTATTTTTTCATGTATATGTACTATAACGAAGTGAGAGAGAGAACAAAATAATATTTTTTTGTCATTGCAACTTCACAGAACACTAAGGAAAATAGAAGCACTGAAAGGGAAAGAAACATGCAATCAAACAATCTAATTTTGTGTGCAATTGTTCTGATAATTCCGATAATTGCTATTATTTTTCTTAAAGGTAGACCTCAAGCTAGCAAACCAACTAAACAAGAAGCACTCGCAAGCGCAGGGTTACCGTTGGTGCGGTTTGAAGGTGGGATGTATGCGGTTGGGGAGGTGAGGGGGAAGATTTTTGGGGAGGGGGAGCGAAAGTTTGAAATCGGTTTGTTCAAGGTAGTAGGTTCTGCAACAATTTAAATGAAATTAAGAGTAATAAATGAGCACTAGCATAAGAGACAAACTGCTTGAAAAAGAATCGAAGTTTTATGACCGTCTAGCTGGTTCTTCTGTCTGGGGTAGTGTTGAGCATTTTTTTGAATTTATTGAACAGAAGCAATTAATTTTTTTTCCTGAATACACAGATCATGGAATTAACCATGTTAAAGAAGTCCTAAAATGGATGAGTAATCTTATCCCTAAAAAAACACAAAAAATACTCACCACAACCGATTGCGAGTTTATTGTTATAAGTGCTTTACTGCATGATATTGGTCTTCACTACACTGGATTGCAGTTTGAAAAATTACTTTCAGACGATACAAAGCAAGCATTGATTTCCTCTGATAAGAAATGGCGAGATTTATGGGATGAATATCAAGGGGAACTACTACATTATGGGGATCGGGAGCTAAAAGTTCTTTTTGGATCCCTGTTTGACGAAAATTTTCGAGTCACAAGTGACGACTTCAATTATAGTTCTAAGATTCCTTCAGAAAAGCAAAAAGTCATCTTTGGTAACTTTATACGCATCCATCATGAGCGCATTGCTCATGAAGTAGCAGTGTATGGCTTACCAACAGATGGTGAACCGCTAACACTAAGCAGTTTAAACGAAAAGGAAAGAAAGTTTGCAGGGTATATCGCACGAAGTCATCGGCTTGATTTAAGGCAATGCTTTGAATATGTAGGGAAATTGGCAAATGATGAAGAGGCTTATAAGGTATTTCCTACCAAGTCCGGTAACACACACCCCATATATCTAATGGCGCTTTTGAAAATTGCTGATACTATCACTGAGTTTGACCCAAATCGTTACCCAGAAATTTTATCTAGAACCCGCTATTGTCAGAGTGAAAAAGCAAAAGTTGAGCATCAAACTCATCAAAGCATCAGTAGTACCACAATTGACGAGTTGAAAGATCCTGAACGCATAAAAATAACTATTGATATAGAAAAATTAGATGCCGAGTTGTATTTTCAAGCTAAAAAGAGAAAGAAAAAGTTTCAGGATGAGCTTGATACAACATGGGCAGTGCTTGGGGAAGTTTATGGTTTAGGTAGCAAAAACACGCTAGCGTTAAGGGGGCTTGCAGTTCGTCGAGTTTACTCACAGTGTCTTGACTCAGAAAGTGAGTTAACAAAAGCCCAGCAAGGCCTAGCTCCAGAAAAACAATTTATACCAAAGCCCGCAGCTTTTGGAACAGCAAACGCTGAAGTGTTGAACCTGCTTATTGGCCCACTTTACGGCAATCGTCCCGAAATCGGCATCAGAGAGTTGATGCAAAACGCTGTAGATGCCTGTCGGGAGCTGGAAGATTACTGTAACTCTAACAAGAAAGAACTTGAAAGCATTGCTACCAATAAGGAGCAAGAGTCCGACGTTCTCATTGCACTAGAAGAAAAAGACGGAAAAAAATGGATTCGTATTTCCGATAAAGGTATAGGGATGACAGTTGATACTATCCAAAACTACTTCCTGAAAGCTGGTGCATCATTTAGAAATAGCATTGCCTGGAAGCAAGAACATGTAGATGATGACACAAGAAAATCCAGAGTGTTAAGATCTGGGCGTTTCGGAGTAGGCGTACTTGCAGCATTTCTACTAGGAGAAACAATCAGAGTGCGAACAAGACATGTGGATAGCGATGCGGGTATAGAATTTGAAGCATCAATAAATACAGATCCAATAGTATTGAAGCCGTGTGAGTGTTTTGTTGGGACAGAAATAAACATATTTGTGACCGATAAAATATGGAGGAATTTAGTTATTGGAGAACACTCCATGTATCCTGAGGGAGTTTTTTGGGACTGGTATTGTTTAGAGAAGCCGACAGTTTTAAGAAAAATCAATAATCAGATAATTAAGCAATCTTACGTTTTACCAGAAGCGGCAGAGCATGGTGATGGGGAGCCTCGCTCTGTTAAAAAAGGGCTACCTGTAGGATGGTATAGAATAGGTTGTGCTGACTTTAAAGATATTCATTGGACTTATATAAAAATTGCTCCATCTATAGCTTGTAATGGGATAATAGTGGATGAAAATGTTGCAAGAGCGTATAGGCGAACTTTTGTTGGTTTAAAAAGAACCATTTCGATAAAAGCACCCTACATGCAACTAAGCCTTGCATTGCCAAGCCTTTCAGTTTTTGATGCTCAAGCTAAATTGCCTTTGAATTTGGAGAGAAATCACCTTGAAGAAGATGATTTGCCATTTATTTCAGAACTTAAAGAAAGTGTTATTAAAGACTTTCTGGCTTTTTGTCTTGTTAATGCTCCTGAAATAAAGAAAATAAGCAATGAAATATTAAATAACTCTTATCCAGGGTTAAAATTAAAAGGAATACCCCAATTTTTATTTACTCCTCAAGGAGTATTGTTCAACTCTCCATATTTTCTTAACAAAGTAATGGAAGATGTTGTAACAGTTATTCCGCAATTTTTGAACATGACACATCAGGTAAATGATCTATTTGGGGATGAGTTTTCAAAAGTTGCTCTATTAGCAGAACTATCTGTTAGTAGTTACAGAGATTTTTCTGAGGAGATAAAATGGATTGATGAAATTTTACAGCTTAGAAGAGGAGTTGATGGTGTTAATTATTATCAATCTATTAATACCAAGAATGCCATAATTATTGTAAGAACCACGATATTAAATAAGATTAAAACAAGAATTAAACAGCTTGATTTTTCATTTTTATTAGATGATGTGTGGACTTTGATTGGAGTAGCTTGGGCTCCTATTTCTGAACAGGTTTTTATTCAAGGAAAATTAGAACATTATAGAAAACTGATATCAAATGATATTAGTAGTAACCCAGATCATCCTGGTTTGATAGCAGAAATTACTATTGATATGACCCAAAAATTTCGTGCAGACATTGCAAAGGATGATATTTCAGAGCAATGGGAACAGTATTTTGGGAACAAACCAATTCCTTATCTTTGCGCAAAAGAAAGAATAAACAGTTTTAAAAATGAAAACCCTATTGGCTTTTCAGCGCTTGAACCATATATTGAGACACAACTTGAGTTGAAAAATAAGAATTATGGGAATGAAGAAGTAGAGCATCTAATCATTTTAAATCAGTGATTTAATCTCTCCCCCCTCAAAAACCCCACAAACCCCTCCACATCCCCCGGAATAGCCGAAATCGACACCTCCTCAAACCGCCCTCGTGGCTCAGGAC
>JBAXVQ010000051.1:0-13989 GCA_037128935.1 bacterium
TCCTTTGAGTTTCAACCTTGCGATCGTACTTCCCAGGTGGAATACTTAATGCGTTAGCTGCGGCGCCGAGTATTGCTACCCGACACCTAGTATTCATCGTTTACAGCGTGGACTACCAGGGTATCTAATCCTGTTTGCTACCCACGCTTTCGCGCCTGAGCGTCAGTGTCAGACCAAGAGGCCGCCTTCGCCACCGGTGTTCTTCCAGATATCTACGTATTTCACTACTACACCTGGAATTCCGCCTCTCTCTTCTGCACTCAAGATAAACAGTTTCAAAGGCAGTTCTACAGTTGAGCTGTAGTCTTTCACCTCTGACTTATCTATCCGCCTGCGCGCCCTTTACACCCAGTAAATCCGGACAACGCTTGCCCCCTACGTATTACCGCGGCTGCTGGCACGTAGTTAGCCGGGGCTTACTTCAAGAGTACAATCACATTAGGATATACCTAACTATTTTTCCTCTTTTACAGAAGTTTACAGGCCAAAGGCCATTCATCCTTCACGCGGCGTTGCTGCTTCAGCCTTTCGGCCATTGAGCAATATTCCTTACTGCTGCCTCCCGTAGGAGTCTGGACCGTGTCTCAGTTCCAGTGTGGCTGTCCGTCCTCTCAGACCAGCTACTGATCTCAGCCTTGGTAAGCCGTTACCTTACCAACTAGCTAATCAGGCACAGGCCCCTCCTGAAGCGATAAATCTTTGGTGAAAGGGAATTGCACCCTTGCACCGTATGCGGTATTAGCCTCGCTTTCGCGAGGTTATTCCCCACTTCAGGGTAGGTTGCCCATGTGTTACTCACCCGTTTGCCACTGTCCCGAAGGACCGTTCGACTTGCATGTATAAGGCACACCGCCAGCGTTAATCCTGAGCCAGGATCAAACTCTCCATAGAAAAATAGAAATATTCACATTGCTGTGAACAATCAAAGTTGAAACGTAAGACTCTCGTCACTTCCAAGTTGTTAATGTACGCTAAGACAAAAGTCATTGTAGAATAGAGGAAATTATATGTCAAGGGATATTTTATGAATATTTTTTTTCTCGGTAGTATGCGAAAAAAAGCCTTTCGGGGTCGAGAGAAGCCTGCACGCCATGCAAGGTCATTTTCTTGGCTATTTCTTCTCCTTTTTTTTCTTGGTGTTGTGGTTATTACTCCTGTGCAAACGGAAGCTACATCCCAAGCAATCATCAATGTTCCATTAGAAATTGTTTTGGAACAGGAGACTGCGGCGGCTTTTCCACAATATAAGACTGTGCTTACAAATCTCATTTCCCAAGTGAATAGTCGAGCAGCGAAAGCCAATATCAACCGACGCTTTTATATTAAGCAGTTTGATGCGCCATACAGCAGGGAAACTTGGAAAGCGAATAAGGAAGAGGTTCCAGACTATTTTTTCACTCACGATAAAAGCGTTGTGTACGTAGCTGTGGATTCTAAAGTTGCAGGAGCTTCGCAAACGTACTACTGGCTGCCTTCTGTTATCATCCACGGAAGCGGACATTACTCCCCTTTCTGGAATGTGTTTGAAGGTGAGAATGGTCTCTACGTTTTCTCTCACGAGCTCATGCATACCGTTGGGGCTATCGACTTGTATCTGATGAATATTAAAGAAGGTGGAAATCCTCTTACCAACACGACCTACAATAATCGTTACAACGACGACATCATGAGCAGCTGGGGAACAGATCATTACTCTACTTACACAACAGAGCTTATCAATAGAGAAACATTTCCTCCTGAAGGATTGACCTGCTTCAAGTACCAGACACTAAACTCCACTTTCACTGTGCTGGACAAGAATCGCGATCCTGTGCAAGGAGCAACGGTATCAATTTACAGGTCGGCGTCAACAAATTATAGGGATGTTGAGGTAAGGACGACTCCTGCCTGGTCTGGCGAAACCGATACTCAGGGGGCCTTATCGGTAACTGAACCTTTGTTCACAAATGAGTGGGGCGGGGAAGCTTCAGGCTGGACACTTTCTTCTTTGTTACTTATTAAAACATCCTATAAAACAGAAACCTTCTGGAGCTGGCTTGAGCTCAGCCAAGTCAATGAGCAGTACTGGCGGGGAAACACGAAGAAGTCATCATTTGATATTGGGACAAATTGGGATATGAACGAGATTGGGAAAGAATATGCTGCGGCATGGACTGAGCAAACTCAGGGTAAATACGGAACAGGCAGTCCACTGGAAGTTAAACGGGGGCAAACGATACAGGTGCTTGCTAAGTTTAAAAATGCTGGTGCGGCTACGTGGAAAAATAGTGGGAAAGATTTTGTTGGTTTTTATGTCTATAAAGATCAGATCTACTCAACTCCGCCAGAGTATAGTAATCCGAAAAATCCTCTCTTTGGGAGGAGTTATTTCGCAAACGGGTCTTGGGAATTAAGCTACGATGGAAGCACGCCATTTTCACGCGCTGCTCTTCTTAAGGAGGCGTTGGTGAAACCGGGAGAGATTGGGAGTTTTCTGTTTTCCTTCACTGCGCCTGCGGATGCTAAGCTCAGTGCTGCAGTGGATAATCCTAAAACTCGTTACAGGGATGACTTTTTTCGAGAGGATCTTACTTTGGCTTATGGTCCATTGTGGATGAAAAATACGGTGAACGGCGACCCACTGGGGTATGCCCACGTGTGGTTTCCGATCAAAATAGTTCCGTAGTCGCTAGTTACCCGACTTTTCTGTTTCTGAAATAATCCATCAAAGGTTCTAATTTATACAGCATCTGCTGGTGCTCGTTGATCATCATGGTTATTAACCCTGAATCAGAGAGGTCTGTTAGATGATGTAGACGCTCTTGTAGGAGCAAAGGTAATTCTTCAACAACGATAGGCTTCACTGGTTGGACAATAGAGTTGTGGTGCAGTTCCACACTTTGAAAAAACCCTTTTAAAAGTGCAATAAAATGCTCTCCAGGAATCGCTGTTTTCCTTTGATACAGATTGCTCAAGGTGAAAAGTTCAGGGAGATAGTGCTCTTCGAGACGATTCCACAACCCCGTATCAAGCTGCAGTCGATGGAGTGTTTCTTGAAAAACAAGGTAGTTGAGAAATGTTATTTCGGTAAATGTTGCAAGATAGCGGTCGCGAAATACTTGCAGATTCCGGCTGTTGGTGCGAATAGTTTGGTCAAGGTAGAGAATAATGCTTTGCTGAGTTCTTTCGCTATCCTGAATCTTTTTCTTTTCAAAGATTTGCATTCCACCTACAAAACTACCGACTGTACTTAGTGAAATGGCTATAACTAACAACAGTGAGAAAAACCACAACTCTATACCAATTCCAAATATTTGACGCACATCAAACCAATACAAAAAGAAAAGGACATAGACGAGCAGTAGTATGCCAATAACCGATGTGATGATTGTTGTTGATAACTTCATAGGTAAATGAGTATACCTTAGTATCAGCATTATGAAAAGCTTCTTTGCCTTGACTAAGCAATAAATCGCGGAATGTAATTGACTTATTCTTATAATTTTGTTACGATGGTGTATCGTCAATATCGCGTAAATTACAAACAAAAATAGTACAAGGAAAGGGGGGTTGCATGCTCAACCTTAATAACTTTTTCGGCAAAAAAGAGAATTCGGCGCAAAACACTGAGGATGCAGCACAGGCTTTGCCGCCTTTATCAGTACAACCTACTGATGGCTCACAGGCGCCTGCACAGCCGGTTCCTTCTGAAGACAATCTTCAGTGGGAGTTGGAGCGTAAGATAACCGCTCCTGATGATACTACGCCAGTCCAATCTACTCCTGAGATTACTCCTTACTCCAACGCAGAACCTGTTCAACTGCAGTCTACTCCTGAAACTGATTTTTCCGCTGTACAGGAACCTGCGCAACCGGCTCCTGTTTTTGCTCAACCAATTCCTGAAGAAGAACATCCTTCGGCTTCTCAAGATTACTTTCGCTACATTCCAGAGACGAATGCTTCAAACACACCGCTTGGTGCTTATCAACCGGTAGATTATAGTGCTGACCATCAGGAAATAGCTCCAGAGCAAGCACCTTCTTATACACTGCCTACGGAGCAAACTGCTATACCCGAGCAAACAACGCCAACATACATAGAACCAACAACAACGTACAATAAGGAACCGCAAGCCATGTACAGTCAAGACAACTCCTCCTCACAACAGTCTCAAGCATCTTCTCAGCTTCCTGATAAACAGGGGCTGGTAGATAAAGCTAATCTAGTGAAAAAAAGTGTCGAGGATCTTCAACGTGAACTCAACACGCTCTACACAGACATCATGCGTGAATATGCACTCCTTCAGCAGAAAATTCTTCATGCACAAGAAATTGATAGCGAAATACAGAGTGTGATGAGCCCAACGAAAGAGTTGATGAGTAACTTTCCAACATTCCAAGCTCCACAAGCTGGTGGAAGTCAGTAAAAAATCTTTCCGTATTCTTACTTTTAAAAAAGAGCCCGTCTGAGAGGATGGGCTCTTTTTTTTATCTGATCTCGACGTAAGAAAATGATGCTTTCCAATTTAACGTGATCTTGAACCAGCAAACTTGCACTGTGTCATCCTGAGCGAAGTCATCGAAGTCGAAGGATCTCCTCGAACACCTTTTGGGTTACAAAAAGCCATCCTGCTACGAAGAGATCCTTCGCAAAAGCCTCAGGATGACACGATAATAGCTTTTTTTTACTTTCTTACAACATGAACTTGCGTTATTTATCCCTCAACACCCCACCAAATTTCTCTTCCACAAGCTTAATAACTTTTTGTTGCCATACTTTGATTTCTTCTTCGTTGAGGGTGTGGTTGAATGGGTTGAAGGTGATGGAGAAGGCTAGGCTTTTCTTTCCAGCTTCTACGTTTTTTCCTTGATAGACGTCGAAGAGTTCGGCGTTGAGCTTTACTTCTTTTGAGGCTAATTGCTCAAGGGCTTTGAGAACATGGCCTGAGGGGGTTGTGGCATCGACAAAGAATGCGGCATCGAAGAGAACGGGAGGAAATTTGGAAAGTGGTTGGAACTCTCTGAGTGCGGTTGCGCTTTCTTTCAAGAGATCGGCGTTGAGTTCGAATACGAAGACTTCGGCTTTGCTGTCGGCTGAGAATCCTATTGTGGTGAGAAATTTTGGCGTAAGTTTTGCGATGAATCCTACTGGTTTGTTGTTTACGAGAACAAGAGCGGAGGATGATGATTCGAAGTGTTTTGCGATGGATTGTTGGGGCTGGGTGAGTTTTTCTGGGGAGAATGGGGTGAAGTCAGTATCGGTGATGCCGAGCCTTTCCAGGAGTGTTTCTAGGTCTCCTTTGATGGAAAGGAAGTCTGTGTCGAAACCTGCACCGGTGAGGGTTTGGGTTTCATTTGGCAGTTCTTTTTCACCTTGGGAAAGGAATACTCGGGAGTATTCGTAGAGGTGAAGCGTTTTAAGTGATGGGTATTTTTCTATGTTGCTTTGGAGATTAGAAATGACGTCGGGAATGAGGGAGACACGCATGCATTCGAATTCAGCAAGTGGGGAGAGGAGTTCCATTGCCTGCTCGGGTGGGATGCCAAATTGCTGGAGGAGTTTTTTGCTGGTGATGGCGTAGTTGAAAATTTCGTTGTAGCCCAGAGCAACAAACATCTGGTGGATGAGGTTGTCCCAATCTGGTTTGTAATGGAGTTGGGTGTTGGCAATTGGGCCGGTGGGGATGGTGGCGGGGATTTTGTCGTAGCCGTAGATGCGGCCGATTTCTTCGATGATGTCGAAGGTTTCGGTGACGTCAGCACGCCAGGTGGGGACGGTGATTTCTAACGACCAGGCATCGTGTTTTTCGGGTGTGGGAACAACTTCGAAGCCGAGGAGGGAAAGCATTTCTACAACTTCTTTTTGCGAGGGAAGGATGCCGAGCATGCGTTTAATTTCTAGGGAAGTGAGCGAGATGGTGGTGGCTTTTTCTAATTTTTCTTTGCCGGTTGCGGCGATTTCGTCGTGATATTCGGTGATTGTTCCACCGGCTAATTCCTGAATCATCGCCGCGGCACGCCAGATTGCGGATGGCACGAGGCGGATGTCTGTGCCTTTTTCGAAACGGGAGGAGGCTTCGGTGCGGAGACCGATCTTTTCGGCACCCTTGCGGACGGCGATGCCGTCGAAGTGGGCGGCTTCCAATAAGATGGAGGTGGTTTGGCTATCAACTTCGGTTTCAAGTCCACCCATGACGCCAGCCATGGCAACTGGGCCTTTTTCGTTGGCGATGATTGTTGCGTCTTGGGGAAGTGATCGCTCCTGTCCGTCGAGGGTTTTGAGTTTTTCGTCTTTTTGGGCGCGACGGACGATAACGTGAGGGTTTTCAAATTTCTGGAGGTCGAAGGCGTGGAGGGGTTGTCCGGTTTCAATGAGGATATAGTTGGTGATATCGACGATATTGTTGATGGGGCGGATGTCGACAGCGCGAAGTCTGTCCTGAAGCCAGGATGGTGATGGGGCGATTTTGATGTCTTTGATAATTAACCCGGCATAGCGGGAGCAAATGGTGTCGTCTTCGATGGTGACTTTTAGGGTGCTGGATCCGTCCTTGCTTTCTGTATTTTCAGAAATCCCCCTAGCCCCCTTTGTGAAAGGGGGGACTGGATTTTGGTCGTAAATATCTTGTTTGAGGGGTTTCTTTACCAGTGCGGCGACTTCACGAGCAAGGCCGACGATGGAAAGGCAGTCGGGGCGGTTGGGTGTTATTTCAAGTGAGAAGGTGGTTTCAGTTTTGATAACTTCTTTGAGTGGGGTGCCTACCTTTGTCTGAGCGTCGAGGAGGAAAATGCCGCTGTGGTCGTCACCGAGGCCGAGTTCTTTGCCGGAGCAGAGCATGCCGTTGGATTCGATACCGCGGATTTTTCGTTTTTCGATGGTGAAATCGCCAATCTGGGCGCCGAGTTGGGCAAGGGGGACTTTCTGTCCGACTTCGATGTTTGGTGCGCCGCAGACGACTTCTTGTTGCGCACCTTGTGCATCGGTAACTACTGTGGCGAGGCGTAATTTGTCGGCGTTAGGGTGAGGTTGTATTGCGATTATTTCCGCAACAATGATCTTGTCGAAGTCGCCGCCGGTGGTGTGGATTTTTTCAACTTCGCTGCCGGACATGGTGAGGAGGTTGGCAAGTTCTTTTGGGGAGACTGAGGATGTATCGACGAAATCTGCTAGCCAGGAAAGGGGTAAATGCATGTGAAAAGCCTTGTTGTATTCTAGGATTAGGGTAGCGTGTTTGTCTGATTGGAGTCAAACATTCGTCTTACTTAGTTTTTTTGCTTCCTCTGATTCTATTTATTCCATTTCTGAGAAGCGGAAGAAAGGCTTCCTGATAGATAATTTTATTCACTCCCAGCATTTCCATCATAGTGTGAGTGCTAAAGGCTAGGCTTCCCATCATAATTTGATCCGTCAATTCGTAATACTCTTTTAGGAATCCTGGTTTTACTGCATTCACCACCATGCTTCCTAAACCCAAAGCCACCAGACCAGCCTGCGTGCCTCTTACTAGGTGTGGGAAATGCTCACTATCTCTAGCCATTACCCTGTTTATTGCTTTGCTGGCTAGATAACCTGCTCCAAGTGAAAGCACATCACTGAGTAGTCGTTCACCAGAGAAATGGAACCATCCAGGGTTTTGTTGTTGAAGGTCACCTATGCGATACTGAAGCGTATCTTTTACTGCAGATAAGCGGGGGGCTAATTGGTCAAGTCGCTGAATAGGAAATTCAAATGCCATTTATTGTGTACTTCCTTGCTGTTTAAACAGTTGTTCTAGAAGATTTAATTCCAATTTTTGTAACTCTCTGTGATTTCTTCTTTTTTGCTTAGTTATTTTCATGCCTTATTACGCTTCTCGCCAAACCATGTGCGTGCCTACCCCAAACAGATCGAATAGTAGAAGAGATCCCATTTCCTAGGGTGCACATGAGCGCACCTGTTAAAACGTCACGCTGAGAAACTAAGGGATTTTCAGGAAGGAAAAAAGAACCCACAGCAACAACTCCTGCAAGTCCCAATCCGGCGTACCATTTCTTTGAAAGTCGATCAATTGCTACTCCCACTAGGAGTCCTGCTCCTGCGGGAAGAACGTATTGTTCTAAACCTCTTACACGCTCAAGGGGTTGGGAGGCTTGATGAATTGCTATTCTTGCATTACTTGTTAACTCATTTAATCGAAATTTCATATTTAACACTTTAAAAACAAGAAAAAATCATACTTAAAAATAAAAATAATGTCAATTTATACTTTTATCATAACTAATAAACCAGTAGTATCAACTCAATAGTTGTGACAACTTGCTCTTGGAAAAATCAGCATTCTTGAATCGACGGAAAGTCTTCAAGCTATCTATTTAAAAATTGTTTCCGTTGATCAGCGCCCCATGCTTTCCATACCTCTTCTGCTAAATGAGCATCTTCCTCTGTTGGCCTGATTATTTTGTTCGCTCTATCAGCGACTGTTGTGTCTACTCCGACTGTTATCACTGATAACTGTCCGGAAACCACTCTTTGAAGAACATCTTTTGCGGCCCGACGTTCTTTCTCATCTCCTTCCGCATTATTTGCTGTTTTATATAAGACATCAAGAAACTTCCTCTTCCCTGAAAGTATTGCAAAAACCCTTGCTACTTGAGCATTTGTCTTGCCTTCCAATACCGTACTTCTTGGTATACTTTCAGCGAAATCAGCAACGCTATCAGTATAATGTTCTTGTAAGTGATGCCTTCCACCATCTCTCGATTCAGCATGCTCATGGTTTACAGCCATGTATGCACCAATCGCTCCGCAAGTCTGCTTTTCTCCTTCGTGAAATCCTGCAATAGAAGCAACTTGCATTTCTTTATTTTCACTTAACTCAACTATTATCTGTCTCATATCTTTCCTGGTGGGCATGGCACCTAAACCCGTAATCGTTCTTATTGTGCTGCCAAAACCTTTCATATCTCGTGCATCATAGCAACCAGTAACAAGTCCAAAGTAGCCACTCTTACCACGATCTACTTCAGCCTCAATTGAACTCCTATACTCTTGGTGTTGAAGAGCAATAACGATAAGAGCTTCATAGGCCTCTTCTCGAATGCGTGAACGTTCTCCTGCGACTTTAGATAGTTCTACTATTCTGCCCCTGATAGTCTCTGGCAAGTGAATTTGCCGCCTACCAGTTTCATGATTAGCTCTTTCGTGGGCATTAAAAACATCGGCTGAATTCAGATGTGAAATTGGATGGCCTAGCTGTACTTCAAGATAGTCTAATAAAGGGTGCGCTATAGGATTTGATGGGTCTCCAAAGCGATCTGGAAGAACAATGTTAAGCTCACCATTTTCGGCTACGCCAAAAACAAAATGTGGCATTTCGCAAATTACTTTTGCTCTCATTTCCCTTGCTTCGCTTTTCCTACCTCTTGGGCGCTGAATCTCATCGACAACTTTGGTAGCTGCATCCTTCATTACTCGTTTATAATGAGAAAACTGGTTAATCGCACGTTGAAGCTTATCTGTAACTGCAAGTACTCGAGGTAAAACAGCTGAAGTCAATGCATAGGACAACCCAGCTTCTGCATCACCTAACTCAGCAACACCGCGACGTGGGCGAGAGTGCTCTGGCCTAACAATAGTAAAATTATAGCCTCCTAATACAGCTCTGTTATTTCCTCCGAGGGCAATATTCGCAGCCATAACATCTTCTTGAGCACCATATACTCTGATCGTCGTAATTCTTCTATGCAAAATTTCTTCGTAACGCCTCTCTCTTGTTGCATGTGCTTCAAAAGTGCCGTTACGTCTTAATAGATCCTCAGAAGATCGAATGTTATGCATCATGAGAAGATCCTGTAATTGATCTCCGGCTCTTCTTCTTGTTGGCATAGTCATTTTCCTTACTATGTGTTTTTTCTTATTTAGAAATCCCGTAATCTTAACAAATTCCCACCAACTTGTAAAGCCTCTTTTGCCACCAATTACCAGAATATTGGGTGTGTTTTCTTTGGACTAGCGATCTTATTCTGACCTTACAAACAGAACTACTAAACATCTGAATTTCCTGCTTTACCTAATCAACAATGCGCTCCCTAAGTAGATGGATGTACCTCATGTATTGGATAGCAAACTCTGACTGATGGCACACGAGAAAGCCCTGCCTGATGAGCAGCATCATGCACCATTTGTCTTAAAACTTGTTTACTATGCAATTCAATTCTTAGCGCATGCGCATGTCTAAGCTGGTCATGCTCGTTGTCTCCAAGCCCAAGATATTTATTGTTTCCACAAACCCCTGTGTGCAACATCTCTGCATCAATT
Source organism: bacterium (assembly GCA_037128935.1). Lineage (GTDB taxonomy): Bacteria > Patescibacteriota > CG2-30-54-11 > JBAXVQ01 > JBAXVQ01 > JBAXVQ01. The sequence goes on from JBAXVQ010000051.1 coordinate 10,276, forward strand.
CTTAATCCTGTTCTCATTGGAATTCCTGGAAGAACAACAACTTTATCGATGCCACATGTACGATCGTGTTGCTTTCTGATGACTTGCCTTCCCAAACCTAATGGTGTTGCATCAAGCCCGCCAGTATTATTTCCTCCATACTGTCCTCCAGTTTCAAACAAACGTCTTAGTTTTTGTGTTAATCCATGTTTTCTACCACACATTCTTTGGTCTATACATCGTATTGTTAGTATTCCGCCATCCTTAGCCGGATTTACTCCGTTTTCTTCTAACGTGCTAAACATCCATGCTAATCGGGTAGTGGCTAAGGTAATTGTATCTGCTGCTGTTCTAACACCAATCACCTGCAAATGAGGAGCAGGCAAATCAGCGATAATGGATCCCCTGGTAAATGCTCCAACAGCTCCGCCCGGCATTGGCATTTCGAGTCGGTATCTGGCCATGATTATTTCCCCTAAGATTTTCCATAAAAAAAACCAGCCCCACTCCTCGCCAAAACGGCAAGAAAACTATGGCTGGTCTCCTGAAAACTTTTTTAGTTAAAAAACTAAAACCTTTTTCGCGTCTACCACTGGTTGTTTGCACTGTACTGTTACGTGATTGATCCGTGTGGTGGTTCGTATTTTTGGTCGAGAATGAACACTTCCACACGCTCACCGGTTCTTGTACTTATGTCATGATGACTGGTGTTAACTTTGGCTCCGGTGAGCCGTTCCACAATTTCGTAGAGCTCATCTAGGGAATACTCTCTTGTCTTCCGGTAAATATCCTTGATCGTCTGTATGTCGCTGGGATCCTGCGATTTTAGCAACGTCTTTGAAAATGCTCCCAGAGTATCGATTATACGTACTAAAACGATATCGTCAATAATGTACGTCCGAATCTCTTTGGGGCCATTGCCAATGTGTTTGATAAAAAACTTGGTGATCTCTTTTGAAATCTGATCCTGCACCTGTCCTCGGGTTGGCATGTCTTTCTACTTCCTTTATTCCTCTTTTCGAGTTGTAATCTTATAGCATATATTCTTTTTTGTCAATCACTTTCTTGTCTTTTCACTAATTAATTATATTATATTTTTATATTTTTTCATTTTTTTACATCATTCCTATATAGCAGCATCTTGGATGATAGCTGTATTTGAAGAATTAAAAAAGCCCATCTTTTGCCAAGGGGCAAGGAGATGGGCAAGCTTGTTAAAATGATTGATTAAACAGTAGCAACTTTCCTTGTGCCATCTTTATTAATAAAAGGCTCTTCTTTATCCGGATTAGACTTAACTGCTGTAAACCATCTGGTTCTAGCTCCTCCTGCATAACCCCTATTTCGCAGTTCTTCGTTTATTCCTGCCCTAATCGCGTGAACCTGAATCAGATTGTGATAAAGGTAAATGAAATTAATACGGAGACTAACTACAACAGCGGCTCTCTCAAGCATATGATACACCTTGTCTCTGTTTTGAATATCTTCGTCGGCCCACTTCTTCAACCTGCTAAATATAAAGTCAAACTTCCCACGAGCACCACAATTAAGGTGTGGATTTTTTTCGAGCGACACTCCATTAACTAATCTACTTACCCAATTACCTTGCTCTGCTAATGCTACATTTCCTACGTGATCATCGTCTGTTTTTACTTCAGAATTTTTCCCAGGTAGAGGTTTTGGTAGCCCGTATCCATCCATTAGTGGATTTCTACCATCAACACATGGCTGCTCAACATTAATTCGTGCTGTTCTTGGATTGATATCATGATCAATCATGTAACCTGCAATTATTTTTCCAATTGTTCTTGCATGCTTATATGCCAGCTTCCTTCTGTCTTTTGCTGGCAAGTCATGAATTACAAGATGACGAGCGCCTACATCAATAGGAACCGTGCCACAAATAGTTGCCTGATCAGGACCTGCTTCGGGAGCTAGAACACGAAGGTTAACATGCTTACGAGATAACTGATTTTTTTCAGTATCAATCAAGCGATCCCTCACTGCATCAACACCGATTTTTCCTGCAATAAAAACTATCCCTGCGCCTGCAATCCAGGCAATCGTCTTGGGATCGTTTACTACCCCTGGTAAGTTTGTCTGAAATCGTTCTACTAATACATGCGCGGTAACTACCATGGCATCTTTAAATGCCATAAGCGAATCCCAGATAGGTTGAAGATTCTCAGTGGGTGGGGCACCATCTCTTTGCGCCAACCGTGTAGCTTGATAATTAAGTCTTCTCATATAATCCACTCTCCTCTAGTAATAACTATGAGAAGAGCATCGTATCTAGCTACCAGTTGGAGTAAAACCATTTCTGTTTACAAATATGAACAGAAACTAGTGTCCCAGATGGTTGCTTTGAGATTGAATCAACCTTTTGAGCTTCATTTCGACACAGCAAAAATACCTCTAGCAGTTGACTAAACCTGCTTAAGAGGAGTTTAGGCTAGGGAACTAAAGACAAGAGGAATAGGGAAATATGCTCTCAAAGTGAGTAGGCGATTACCCAACCACAACATTCACCAATTTATCCGCAACCACAATCACCTTTTTCACAGCTTTCCCTCCTGAAAACTCTTTTACCCTGTCATTTTCCAGCGCTAGTTTTTCTAACTCTTCATTGCTGGATCCGCGAGCTGCTTCAACCTTTGCTCTAACTTTTCCGTTGACCTGCAGAATGAGTTCGAAAGTGGCGTCTACGAGTTGGGACTGATCAAATGCTGGCCAGGTTTGTTGGTGAATGCTGTCTGTGTGGCCTAATTGGTGCCATAGTTCTTCGGTGGTATGCGGTGCCAGCGGGGCGAGGATTTTGAGAAATGTTTCTGCTACAAAGCGATGCTGCACGGGTTGCAATTTACCGGTTTGCTGTTCTTCTCCCCACCAATTTACGTACTCCATTAGCTTGGCGATGGCTGTATTGAAGCGGAGGTGGGCATAGGCTTCTTCGCAATGCTTTATTGTGCGGTGCACAAGGGGCAATGCAAAATCTCCCCTAACCCCTCTTTGAGAAAGAGGGGAACAGAAACTCCCTTCCTGCTCCCCCTTTTTCAAAGGGGGCTGGGGGGATTTCCCCGCATTTACTAATCGTTCGGCTTTCTCGATAAATCGACGTACACCTACTATTCCACGGTCTGAAAAGTCTCCACCTTCTTCGTATGGCCCCATGAAGAGCAGATACATGCGAAACACATCTGCGCCATATTTCTCAACAAACTCGTCTGGGTTTACGACATTGCCACGGGATTTACTCATCTTGGCACCGTCTTTGATGATCAATCCTTGATGGCGAAGCTTGGCGAAAGGTTCTTCGTTGGGGATGTAATTCAGGTCGTAGAGCACCATGTTTACAAAGCGGGCGTAGAGGAGATGCATACAGGCGTGTTCGATGCCGCCGATGTACATGCCTACGGGAAGCCATTTCTTCAAAAACTCTTCGTCGAAAGAAAATGGTTGCTCACTATTCTGAGAGTCGAGATACCGCATCCAATACCACGACGAACACACAAAGGTGTCCATGGTATCCGTTTCTCGGCGCGCTTGTGTTCCACACTTTGGGCAGGGCGCGTTTACAAAATCAGGAACGTCGGCAAGTGGGGATTTGCCTTCGGGTTTATAATTTTCTAGCTTTTCGGGTAACCGAACAGGAAGATCACTTTCTGGGACGGGAACGATGCCACAGGTTTCGCAGTAAATAATTTCTGGACGGTTGGGTGCATAGGAAGTTTCAAA